>JALEOU010000020.1 GCA_022766945.1 Fusicatenibacter sp.
AAAAGGATCAGTTGAAACAGCTGCTTCCCTGGTCACCAAGTCTTCCGGAAGAATGTAAAGTACAATTAAAATAGTAGCTCTAGAATCCTGCCAGAAATGGCAGGATAATTTTTGTCAACATACAGGTTATTACCTACTTACCATGTATCGGATATTTTCTTTTCTGAAATATCCTCCCTCCAAATAGACTATTGGACTTTTTTCGGATGTATAGCATCAAAACGGCACCGGATCTTGCCCTTGATCCGATGCCGCCTTTTGTCAGATGAGATTGCACGCGGTTCTCCCGCACTGCAGATAAGAAACACAAAACCTTTTGGGTCTTCAGTGTGTTAGTGTTTGTGTTTGGAAAAGTGCACAGACCAATTTTGTCTGCGGAACTTCAGGAAGATCTGTATGGTTTGGTTCTCTTTATTCTTAAACAGTTTACAAGTTACGCTCATCTGACGTTATAGGGATATGTAATGTAAGTGAACTTCGCAAAAGAAAGGCTGTAACCGGATACTTTTATTGTATTCCGAGATACATTTATTTATTTTGTGATTAGGGGTTAGCCGATGTAGATGCCGTTGGTGCAGGTACCTGCGTTTTCTGTCACACCGTTCTTGGTGCAGGAATGGTAACCACGAAGGCGGTAATAGTAGCCTTTTTCTACCGGATAGCTAAAGCTCTTGGACAAAGTGCATGTATTCGTTGTGGAATACTCCCAGCTCCGATAGCTGCTAAAGGAACCATTACCGCTGGAACGTTCCAGGTAAATATAAGTTTTTACTTTATCACAGTCCACATAGCAGTCTGTCGATCCATAAATACCTACATAGCCATTGCCGTTATTCGTGATACGTACAGTTCCTTTATACAGATAACTGCTGCGCATTCTGTTTTCATATTCATCTTCAGCCTCAAGATCATATAGCAACTGAGAACCATCAATGACAAGATCAGAGCTTTCCTCTACACTTTCTGCTCTTATACTGTTAGGTGTTACAGCTAACGCTACAATCAGTAGTGCTAAAAGACCAATACTCTTTCTGCATACGCCAAATGCTCTTTCTAACATGTCCCTTCCTTCTTCAAGTTTCTTACATTACAATATATATACGCAGATTTCATCAAAATATTACAGATTATACTGCATTTTTTTCAAAATTTTAATTAACTCCTCTTTTTCAATTCGTCCCCCAAAGGTATAGTATACGTTTTTATATTCCCAAAAAGCCATGAATTGCGATTCATCTTCATTATCTGATAAATTTTTTATCTCTATTTCAATATTGTCATCTAACGTTTGTATATTTACTTTTTCATTATTTGTCCAATCTCCATGGGACAAATCTTTTTCATTATCTCCAACAAAAAAGAATAAATATCCATCTTGATACTTATACAGTATTTTTGCTATGCCAGTTTCTTCTGACACTTCATATTTATAATAAGACATACCTTCAGGTATATAATAAAATTCCGGTATTTGCACCTTTAGTTTCTCTACAATATCAGCTTTTGCCTCTTCTTCCGTCACATCCAGTAATTCTCTGTTTTCTCCATTATCGATTTGAGTAACTACTCCTGCATTCCTTGTACTTTCCCCGGAAAACATGACTCTTAACCAGTTCGCCTCACTGGTCATACAGAACCCGAACAAACATCCGCCTGCCACCAGCACCACAGCGGCAGCTTTTGTGACATTTTTCCGGATTCTTCTTTTCTTCTTCTCTTTTTCCTCCCTGGCCATGCGTGCCTGCTCCATAGAAATAGCGCGCGCGATCGCGTGAGTCTTCTCTGTGGGATTGCCCTCCTCATCCGCCAGGCCTTTTTCCTGCAGCAGCTTGCAAAAGCGATCGTACATTTCCTCCACCTGCTCAGGTGTAGGCTCCGCCGCTTTCCTGCGCGCACGTTCCTCCATTTCCTCCGCTCTGGACTCCATGGCTTTTTCCAGTATTCGCTTCTTCTGTTCCGCTTTCTTGTCTTTTCTCATCTTACCATTTATCCTCACAGTATTCCCTGGTTTCACTGCTTGACTTTTCATTACCTTAAGCAGATAATAAAGATGCAAATAATTACAGGGAGGAATTCTCATGAAACACATTGTACTAACCGGCGGCGGCACTGCTGGCCACGTAACGCCTAATATCGCCCTGATTCCTTCACTTCTGGAAGCAGGTTATAAAATTTCCTATATCGGCTCCTATGACGGCATCGAAAAAAAGCTGATTGAAGATTTCGGTATTCCATACTATGGAATTTCTTCCGGAAAACTGCGCCGCTATTTTGATCCCAAGAACTTCTCTGATCCCTTCCGCGTCATCAAAGGCTATCAGGAAGCGAAAAAACTCTTAAAAGAACTGAATCCGAACATTGTATTTTCCAAAGGCGGCTTTGTATCCGTTCCTGTGGTTCTCGCTGCAAAAGCCCGCAAAATTCCGGCTATCATTCATGAATCAGATATGACCCCCGGCCTGGCGAACAAGATCTGTATCCCATCCGCAGCAAAGGTCTGCTGTAACTTCCCGGAGACGGTAAAATGCCTGCCTGCTGATAAGGCTGTGCTCACCGGTACCCCGATCCGTCAGGAGCTCCTGAACGGAAATAAACTGGAAGCTCTGAAGTTCTGCGGCTTCACCACGAAGAAACCGGTGATTCTCGTCATTGGCGGCAGTCTTGGTTCTGTAGCTGTCAACAATGCCGTCAGAGGCATTCTTCCCGAACTGCTGAAAGACTTCCAGGTCATTCACCTTTGCGGGAAAGATAAACTGGATCCTTCCCTCAACGGAACGGAGGGCTATGTTCAGTTTGAATATATCAAAAAAGAACTGCCGGATCTGTTCGCACTGTCCGATATCATCATCTCACGTGCCGGTGCAAATGCGATCTGCGAAATCAGCGCCCTTGCAAAACCGAATCTTCTGATCCCGCTCTCTGCCAATGCCAGCCGGGGTGACCAGATTCTGAACGCCCGCTCGTTTGAACGTCAGGGTTACAGCAAGGTTCTCGAAGAAGAGGAGCTCACCTCCGAAAAACTTCTGGATGCAATCCGTGACCTTTACGAAAATCGTCAGACCTATATTGATGCCATGGCAGGCAGCGATCACACCGATTCCATTGGAAGAATCGTTTCACTGATTCAGGAATGTGAACGCAAAGAGGACTGACCTCCTGCATGGATGTCACAGGATTCCCATATCTTTTGCCTCTTTACCAAAATTAGCGATCAGCCAGTCTTTTGCGCGGTGGAGCTTTACACCCAGGTTATTTCTCGAAATGCCAAGCTCTGCCGCGACCTCATTATAACTTCTCTTCTTAATCTTTATTTCACGGATCAGGTAATACCATTCTTTATTGTATTCATACAAGGCATCCATTACCTTTTCCTCAAATTCGGAATGGTTCTGCTTGTTCCCGGGGTCACTCAGATCTTCTTCCTTGATAAGAAAATCCACCAGATCATCCAGATTGGTTTCCTGATAATGGGCAGCCTTTCTGAAATAACTTCTTGCCGTATTCTTCGCAACTGTTCTCAGCCAGCTTTTCACTTCATCTTCGCGAATATCTTCTATGTTAATGTAGAGTTTTAAGAACACTTCCTGTGTAATGTCCTCTGCAAGCGCAGCATTCTTCGTCTCATAGAGTGCTTCGCGATACGTAAATGCTGTATTTTCTTTGTAAACCCTGTCAAATTCTGACCGCTTCATCTTTTGTACCGTTCCTGCTGCGGAATCATAACTGTGCTGCCACGCTCTCGATCACAAGTTTTTTCGTCTCCTCATCCAGAGTACCCGGTGTCCAGGCGGCAACGCCGGCATGATCGTCTTTGTATCTTGGAATCAGATGCATGTGGAAATGGAACACCGTCTGTCCTGCAGCTTCTCCGTTATTCTGAACCAGGTTAAAACCGTCACAGGAAAGTGCCTTCGTCATGGCAGAAGCCATCTTTTTGGCAAGAATCATAGCCTTTGCAGCCTGTTCTTCCGGAATCTCATAAAGATTCGCGTAATGTTTCTTTGGCAGAATCAGCGCATGACCTTTTGTCGCCGGTCCAAGATCCAGTATCACCCGAAATTCTTCATCCTCATACAGAGTCGCTGTCGGGATTTCTCCATTTGCCAATTTACAAAATATACATTCCATAACCATAATCTCCTTTCGATTTTTCTTACCTTTCAAATTTGGTAACTATTGCGCTGTCTGATCGTTTCACGCAGAACAGCCTTCATCATTTTGCTTCATAAAACTGCTCTTTCGGCTTTGCCAAACAGCAATATGCAAAAACAATCCTTAACAGGAAGAATTACATGATTTCTCTTTCCTGTCACTGTTGTTCTGAAAAATTACAAAATCTGCACAAAAAAAGTGTGATGAATCCCTTTATCTTTAAACATTTTTCTGTAACATGTCACATTTTGTCAGAATATGCAGAACTCTTTTCGTTGCACTCCCCATTCAAAAATGATAAGGTTAAATGCAAAATAATCCAGCTTTGATTGAGGAGGTCTTATCATGAAAAATGGCAGATCCGCAGCAGAGAGAAATCCAGCCATAAATACAAACAAGGAATGCCGTGCGCTTCTCTCCAAAGTGTCTCACGAGATTCGCAATCCCGTGGCATTGATCAACAGCTTTCTTCAGCTTCTTCTTTCCAGTCACCCTGAGCTTTCCAGCGACTGTTACTTTCAGAAGATCCAGGAAAACATGAACTGCCTGAAGAATTTGCTGGATGAGCTGACCAGCTACAATCACTCCGGCACTTTACATCCGGAAGAAGTCAATCCTTATCTTCTTCTCCAGCAGATCACCGCCGATGCAGGCGCTGCCTTAGAATCCAAAAAGATTACCCTGGAGCTCTCGAAGCAGTCTGCCATTCCCCGCATCCGGCTGGACACGCTCAAATTTCAGCAGCTCTGCTTCAATCTGATCCGAAATGCTGCGGAAGCGATGCCGGAAGGCGGATGTATCCGCATCTTCATCTCGTTCGACGGTGAAAACGTCATCATCCGTTTTTCCGATAAAGGCTGCGGCATTCCCGAAGAATACCTGCCGACGCTGTTCGATCTCTTTGTCACCCACAAGGAAAACGGGACCGGGTTGGGGCTTGCAATCTGCCGTGAAATTGTCACAGCCCACCACGGTACCATCTCCGTTCGCTCCAGAGAAGGAGAAGGTTCCGAATTTATAGTGCGGCTTCCGCTCACGGAATCATGAATTTCTTCCAAACCGACGCTTTCTACGCCGTTTCCCTCTAAATAAAACCAATGGGTAAAGGATCACCATCCCGACGATTCCCGCAAAGAATCCTCCCAGATGCGCCTGATTATCTACATTGGAAGACTGAAAGCCGACAATCAGGGAACAGAACGCCATGAGTCCCATTCTGCGGATTCCCAGATCTTCGATATGTCCTCTGTGAAAGATCAGAAGGACAATCATCGCTCCGACCACAGCAAAAATAGCACCGGAAGCTCCAGCTGAGATG
Organism: Fusicatenibacter sp.; assembly: GCA_022766945.1. Classification (GTDB taxonomy): domain Bacteria; phylum Bacillota; class Clostridia; order Lachnospirales; family Lachnospiraceae; genus Fusicatenibacter. The sequence continues at coordinate 5,471 of JALEOU010000020.1, forward strand.
ACCGGAGGTACACCGCCTGCCATCTCCTCTAGTTCATGCAGATAAGAACACAGATTTCCGCAGAGGCCTCCGCCCAGATAGATCAGCAGATAGACTGCTTTGCCTGCATAACGTTCCAGATAATCTCCAAGAAACAGAAGCAGGACCATATTGCTGATCAGATGGTTGATCCCGAAGTGGAGAAACATGCTGGTAAGCAAACGATAATACTCACCGGATCGGATCGCAGGTGCATAGGCTGCTCCCCACCGCATCATATTTTCATAGTTCCCGCTGCCCCCGGTCACTGTTACCAGCAGAAAGACAATCAGGTTCAGGATGACAATCAGCAGGTTCATGCTCAGTCTGCGATTTCTTCGCAGACGTTCCACAAAATCTTCATCCGGATCATATTCATAACGCGGAGTATTCATAAACATTTCATTCCTCACTCGTATTATCTTACCATTATACGGGAAATGTCCTTCCAATGCAAGAAAGCAAACTTATTTTTGTACTGGATTTGTCATCGTTTTTCGACAAAAGAGAGCAGATACCGTAAAATTTCTTGTGCCTCCTTCGAAATTCAGGTATCTGCTCTTTTTCTTTCTGCAACTATTTTTTTAACAGCCTTTCATCGTAAACCGATACGTTTTGTCGGCAAATGTAATCTCATCCGATTCCCCGAGTAATCTCTTTTCTTCTCCCTGCAAAGGTTCTCCATTCACTCTCGTCCCATTTCTTGAATTCAGGTCCGTCAGAAAATAACCCTCCGCTGTTTTCGTGATCTTCGCGTGAAGCCTGCTGATCGTGTTGTAAGGAAGAACCACATCTGCCGCGGAAGACAGTTTTCCAATCAGCACAATCTCCCTTTTCAGAGCCACCAGCGGCAGATCCGCAGGACTGACCGGTATCAGGCAGGCAACATAGGTCGGTCCGCTTCCGAGCAGTTCCGTCTCCTCGTAAAGATCTTCCGCCTCCGAATCGAAATTCTGTCCCATTTCTGTTTGTCCCTTTTGTTCTTTTCCGGCTTTTTGATCCTGGGATTCCCTCTTCACCTCTTCTTTTCTCAGCATCTGCGCATCATCCTCTTCCTTCCCGGCAAATGACAGAAAATCCTCCTTTACATCCGTTCCGGACTCCCATGGCTTCTGCCTCAAAATCTGTCCAAACTTTGGCAGCTGCCCAAAAACACGTTCCGTTCCCGTTCTGTTTTTCCGTATCAGGCTGGTCAGTACAAGACACAGACCTGTCAAAACGACCAACAAAAACGCAGTAAAGTACCATATCACAGAAACGTGAAACCACCGAAACAGCACAATCACCCCCAGAACGGCAACGCAGGCTGCCCCTCCTGCAAGGTTCCGTATCTTTTCCCAGTCTTCTTCGTCCTCTTCGTCCTCTTCCGAAAAAAAAGAATCCAGTATCTGCTGATGCATTTTTTCTTTCTGTATTTTTTCCTTCTCTTCGTCGCTTTGGAATGCAGGAATTTCCGCTTTCTCTCCCTGTCTGTACTCTCTTTGCGTCTTTTTCCTGTTCTGATTCGTCTGATACAGCAGATTTTTCAGCAGATCCAGAGAAAATGTTCCGATACTGATTTCCCTGTAAAGACCATACCCCAGCGCAACAGCTCCTTCATCCTGATGATCCAGTTTCGGCAGAATATATTCCATCAGTTCCCGAAGTTTCTCCTGCAGGGAACCATTCTTTTCCTGCTCACATGGAAGATAGCAAAAACTGAAATGCTCAAGCCCCGCATCCGTGTAAATCAGCTCCGGTGCAAGCAGCAGGCCTTCCTCTGTCAGCAAATAGTTTCCAAGCTCTTCAAGCAGTGCAAACAGATGCTCAAAAAGATGTTCAAGCACCTCATGTCCGATTGAACGGTGCTCAAACAGACTGTCCAGTGACTGTTTTGAAGTAATATCATAATAAAACAGTGTCCGGTTATCCACCTTGCCGATTCTGCAGTTCAGAAGATCCGGTATCGTATTTGTGAGCAGCATGCGGATCTGATAGGATGCTGTATCCGGTTCTGCTTCCCCGTGAATAATCAGATAATTGTGGTTCATATCTCTTCGGTAATCAATCTGCATCCTGTACTCCCTTTCTCCGCCCAACTGCGGTCTTTTTCCTCATGATTCCACCCTAAGAAGTGATTTGACATTCCGGATCTTCCGTATGATTTCAGTAGGATTTCTTCTGGAAACCGAAGCAGTCACCCGATACTTCAAACCTGCCTTCCCGGTGATCTCCAGGACACTGCCGCTGATCTCTACCTGAAGCTCCTCCTTCGCTGCTGACACTCCCATCTGAATTTTCTGTCCCGGCAGCGGATATGCCTGTTCCAGTTCTGTCAGGCGAAGAATGGTCTCTTCCCTGCCGCAGTCAGGCAAGGTCCGTCCTTTACTCTCACCGAGCATTGCCGCTTCATATGCGGCACAGGTATACCATGCACGCTCGTGAATATAAAAATCCAGAGAAATCAGCAAAAAGAGAATCATCAGTACCAGAGGAACCACAAGCACTGCCTCTACCGTGATACTTGCCTGTACTTTTTTATCCCACAGTTTTTTCATAAACACAGCCTCCCGGCAAAGCAAACCAGCAGAAACGGAACAAATGGCACCGAATCCTGTTTTTTCAGCTTTCCGGCAGCCATCCGGATCCCGCAGAAAGCGGAACAGAAAAGAAGCGCAGTCACAAGCAGCCAGAGAATCTCCTCCACGTTCATCCAGCTTCCAAGCGACAGCAGCAGCAGACCATCTCCGTATCCGACTTTTCCTTGTGTAATAAAGCCTGTCACGACCAGGAGTCCTCCCGGTATCATGGCCAACAGAAATTCCGCCAGGCAGAAGGTGCCTACGGCAAAATGAAACCCAATTCCCAATCCCGCAAAGACTGCGGTAAGTGCAAGGCTGATCTGTCTCTTCCTGACATCCATCTGTGCATGCATTCCAAGAACAAGCAGAATGATCGTGTTTGCAGCTTCCTCCATAGTCTCTCACCTCTCCTGGAAAAGCGCAGCCTGACTCTTTTTGGCACACCTGGAACATTCATCCAGCCCCTCTGCATCCTCTCTGCTGATCAGGCGCACGTTTCTGGTAAGTCCGCTGCACTCAAACGAATTATGGTAACGATTCCCGGATTCTGAAATATAGACAACCTCTTCTGTAACGCCGCTGCCGATACAGTGTTCACATGGCCGATAGCGTTCTCCGGATTTGTTTCGTGCAACTTCCGCCAGGCTTTGGGTTGTCTCATGTATTGTAAGAGAGATATGCGTACAGTTCGAATCCGTGTGATATACGCTCTCATAATCTGTAACATAAACCATTCCATGTAAAGCGCTTTCTGTTTCTTTGGATGTCTCGCTGCCGCTGTCCCCGCAAAATGCTGAAACACTGGCACAGGCAGTCACTCCAAAAACCCGAAGCGGAATCAGACGGTTCCCGATTTTGGGATAACAGGTTGCTTTCAGTTCAATGCGTTCATCCTCTACTTTACTTCCAAGGAATGATACCGTACCGCTTTCCTTACATTCCTCCGGTAAATGCATCCGGGCATAGGCAATACAGACTGCCATCTCCGGCAACCGAAAGGTACCATTTTCCTTTTCATCCACTGCATAACCGCAGATGGACAAATACTTGGCGGATTCCTGGAGTGAAACCGTCAGCATCGCATGCAGTCGATAGACATCCACCAGTTTCAGAAGAATCAGGACTGCAATCAGAAACAATGGCAGTGCCACAGCCGCTTCCGCAGTCAGACTTCCCGACCGCATCCTGTTTATTTTCCCTTTTTGTATATCATCCTCTCCTTTTCCGCCGAAACCTCTGCATGAACAGAATGATTATTCCAAAAATCATCCGTTTTCGGGCTTGACCAGATACAGAAGGCTGTCCTTTTACCGGAGCTGCAGAGGCTAACTACCGTCCCCAGTTCTATTTCGCGAAAGAGATGCTCCAGAAGAGAAATTTTTTTAGTTTTCAAAAGTAACCTGCCATTCCCTCCGGTAAAAGAACACCCCTCTGTGTCTCTCATTCTGTCTCCATCCTGTATCCGTAACTTCTTGTAATCTGATAATTCCGTCGTCCAAATTCCACCTGCATCCCTGCAGCTAATTCATCTACACAGCAGTCCAGACGAAACTTCTCTTTTCCATAAATCGTACGCATATTGTATTCCACAAGATCCATGGCGCCAAAATTCAGCTCATTCATGGATTTCTTCAACAACAGAATTCTTAAGTAACCCTGGTAATCCACACCTCCGGAAATGTCTTTTCGATACTCGTCACCTTTTTCCAGAAGCTCAGGCAGATGCTCCAGTGCCAGCTGCCAGGAAGACGCATCCTTGATCAGTGCTACCCTTCCGCCATCCAGCAGCTCCCGAAGATCCAGCACACTCTCAGCAAATGCCCAGCACACTGCCAGCGCTGCCATAATGACACCTGTCGCAGCAGGGATTCCAAGAGATGCGGCAATCACTGCAGACATGCTTTCCATCTGTGTTCTCTTCGTCTGATCTGACACCAGATGTACCAGGTTTGCCGCTTCGCGCAGAACAAGAAGCTGTGTGACAACCCCTGTCAGGTTTTCTTTATCACTGTCCCTGCCGATAAGGGCATATTCCACCTGACAATCCAGTCCGGGATGGCCCATCTGCTTTGTATAGCAGGGAAATTTCCACATAAGGTATTCCACGAACAGCAGTTTATCCACAATACTCTCCTGTTCCTGCGGAATCGGGATTCCAAAACCGCTCTGCAGTTCCCTGCGGGAAGCAAGCTGTGATACTTCCGCCGTTCCGTCCGGAATTCCTTTTCCCGATGGCAGTACCAGACTTAAGATTCCCATCTGCATGATCTGACGTATTACCTCAATCGGATTGACAAAATCTTCTCCTGTTGAATCGGCCGCTTCCCCTGTGGGTTCCTTCACTTCCTCATATTCTTCAATCACTTCACCGTCTTCATACTTTTGTTTCTGTTGTTCCTGAATCTCCACGACAGCTTCCTCTTTCATCAGTTTCTGGGAAAGCTGCTGTATACCATAAGTTCCAAGGCTTTCTTTCATAGCTTCACAGACCTGCCGGGAAAATGCCCATCCCTCCTGATCTGTTGCCAGGCAAAAGCCGGTCACATAATCTTCTGTAATCTTTCCGTTTGCAGGACTGCCCGAGAGGATTCCGTCCGCCGGTGCAGGGCTTAGGACCTTCAAAGCAGTCTCTCTGATCTCACGGCAGAGCCGTTCGGGCTGCCAGCTGCCATCGTCACTACCGCCACTGACGAAGAACACTTCATACTGTTCCAGCAGCACCGGATCGTATTTCGCAAACAGTGAATACAGTCCCTGATCCATGGCGCAGGATGTCAGTACCCGTGCATGAGCATTTCTGACAGATTCCAGGCTGCCAAAAATCAGAGAAAGCATCAGTGTCAGCATAAGACACAGATATGCTGTTATACTCCCTTCTTGCCTCATGGTATACAGCTCCTTCCTGACTTTTTACATTAAACCATTTTTTGTTATTCCTGTTGCCATACAAACTGATACGGACTGTCCTTTTTCGAAGTTCCGCTGTGATCTACACAGTATCGCTTTGTTCTGTGATCTTCTTTAACAGGTTGTTCACCAGACTTACCAGCTGTTTCTTAAAAATCAGTACAAGTCCGATGAGTACCACCAGAATCAGAATCACTTCCACAACGCCAACCGCGTCTTCTTCCAGCCAGAACTCCGGAATTCTTCCCATACGCCTCCCCCCTTTCCTTTGAGATATTTATGCATAAAAGGACAGAAATGCCGGAACTGTAAGTATGATCAGCACCACCACCAGCATCATTCCCATCGGAAGCAAAAGCCTGGTAGCTGCAATTTCTCCGGCTTCCCTGGCCTGTCTTCTGCGGTTTTCCAACGCCTCCTGTGATTCCTGTTTCAATAATTCCAGCAGTCCTTTACTGCCTTTTTTCAGATTCTGAGTGAGAAGAGATGCCAAAGACCGATAGGCACTGACAGGACAGCGTTTTCCCATTCGCTCATAGGCTTCCTGTTCGGAGATTCCATTTTCCATCTCCTGATAGGTGAGCAGTATTTCTTCATAGCCATATCTCTTTTCTTTCGGGCTTTTTCCTTCCATCTGCTTTCGATAATCGTAAGCAATCCGCTCAAAAACCTTTCTCATACCAAGCCCTGCTCCGAGAAGCAGCACAATCTTGCTGACAATTTCCGGATAGTCTCTCATCATCTGCTGTTCCTGCTCCCTGCGCTTTCTTTCCTCTGACTGATAGTAGGAAAATCCGTAGAAAATCCCCGCCACCAGAGCCAGACCAAACACTTCCATTCCCGTATAGTCCGGCATTTCCGACCACTGAAGTTCTCTTCCGTTCAGAGTCGTCGGAAGATAAAAAATCGCTTCTTCTTCTCTCCCCTCGTTTTCCTTCTCGATTGCCTTCAGAATCTGAGAACGGATTTCCTCATCCTCACCCTTTTGCGGAGGGTATACATAGACCGTTCTCTCATAGATCCGCTCTTCTCCCTGAAGGCGAAGATGCCCTTCCAGTTTTACCTTAGCTCCCTCTTCCGGAATCTGATCTGATAGCATTCCCCGGTCGTCAATCAGCAGCGGCTGGTCAGTATCCCAGGATACCGTCACCGGGCTGTCCGGTAATTCCGTAACCAGTTCCAGATTTCTGTTTACGGAAAGAAGAGAGTCGTTTTCCCCAGGGATGATGGCATCCAATGTCTCTATCGCAGCATTCAATGCCTGAATGACTTCTTCCTGACTGTATCTTTTCGGGGGTACCGTGACCGTGATCCGATACGGCTCCCCGTGGTCGATGGATACTTCCAGTTCCTCCTCTGCCGGTTGGCTTCCTAAGGCGCCCCGTTCCAGGAAAGGTTCCGTCTCCTTTGCTGTACCGGTCAATGTTCCCACTGTGAGAACAGCGCCCAATAAATTCCCTGTCGCTGCAAGACAGAAAATCCGTCTTACCAGTTTGTGATTTTCCGTCTTTTTTCTCATCCGGACAAACCAGATGAGCAGCCCCACCCCTGCTATCAGATGAATCCATATCATACTCTTAACCCTCCATCTTTGCTTATACCTCCACATCCAGGATCTTTTCTCCCAAAAGCCACGCTGATACATACAGCAGCAGGCAGACGGTCATGACTGCAAATCCTGTCATATTTCCGTACATCTGATCCATAAATTCCGGAAAGGAAATCTGAATGTACAGAATGATTCCAAAGGGAATCAGGTTCATAACCGTCTGTTCATACCGCCGCGATGCAATCCCGGAACGGATCTGCCGCATCGTATCAATCCGGGAGCAGAAAATTTCCCACGTATTCTGAAAAACCTCATCCATACTTCCGCCTGTTCTCTTGGTAATTACAAGCACACCGGCAAATGTCCGGATATCCTCTATTCCGCTGCGTTTTGCCAGATCCTCAAACAGCTGCTCCACCGGAACGGAAAGCGCCATCTGACGTACCATCGCTTTCAGTTCCTGCACCAGGGCATCCTCCCTTCCGTAGAGCAGCGCCAGATCCCTGGCAGCTTCTGTCACGGCATTTTCCAGAGAATAGCCAGAGCGAAGTGCCGAGTGCATGGAAGAAATGAGATCCCTGAAATGATCGTACAGCGTTTCTTTTCTTTTCTGGATCAGCAGAGCTCTCCGGTAATTCAGACAAAAGGCAAACACAAGAGGCCAGATCAGAAAAGCCCAGAGAGCCCGATAGCACAGAAAATTGATTCCTCCGGTGATCGCCAGACTGGCAAGCCCGATCCGGACATATTCCCGGATTCCAAAGTGCCAGACCTGATACTCTGTTTTCATTCCGTCATTCCTTCTTTCCCGCAAACAGATCTGTCTTCTTTGTCAGGCCGTGTTCGCCATCCCACCGGTACAGCGGCACGATTCTGACTTCCTCCCCCTCCATCCCAACGATCTGAGCGATCTCCTCCACCCTCCGGCTGCCGTCCCCACCCCTCCCAAGGTGCACCAGAATATCAATTCCCGATGCGATCTGTCTTCGGATGGCCATCAGCGGCAGCTGCATTCCCATCAGCACCATAGTCTCCAGACGATGGATCATATCTCTCGTACTGTTGGCGTGTGCTGTGGAGATCGAACCGGCATGGCCTGTGTGAAGCGCTGACAGCAGTTCAAACGTCTCCTCTCCGCGGACTTCTCCAATCACAATGCGGTTGGGGCGCATGCGAAGCGCTGTCCGGATCAGATCGCGGATCGTAATATCCGTGCCGTGTTCCAGAGTGGCCTCCCTCGCTTCCAGGCGCACCAGATTATCAATTCCCTGAATCTGCAGCTCCGCATTGTCTTCAATCGTAATGATTCTCTCATCTTTTGGAATATAGGCAGATAATGCGTTGAGGAACGTTGTCTTTCCCGAACCGGTCGCTCCCCCGATCATGATGGTGTAACGCTCTCTCACCAGCTGTTTCATCAGCTCTGCCGCCTCACGGGTAATACTTCCATAGAGAATCAGATGCTCCATGGTGATTGCCTCCGGGGGAAAACGCCGGATCGTCAGAATCGGACCGTTGAGCGCAATCGGCCGCATGACCACATTGACCCGGTCCCCGTTTTCCAGACGGGCATCCACGATGGGATTCTGTTCATTTACAATACGGTTGCACCTTCCTACTATCTGCTGAATGACATCCTCAAATTTCTCACCGGATGAAAATGCCTTTCTGTACTTTTCGATCTTTCCGCGGCGCTCAACGTAGATCGTACGGTAACCATTAACCATAATCTCGGTCACTTCCGGGTCATCCAGAAGCTCCTGCAGTACATCCAGACGGCGCACGGAGTAAAACAGTTCTCTCCGCAGTTCATCTTTCTGCGCTACCGGCAGATAACGGCTTTCCTCCCGATTCAGAATCAGTTCATCGATCAGTTCCAGAATCTGGTCGTCCTCCTGATCCTTTCCGGGATCCAGTTTCTCCATCAGAAGCGAACGCAGCTGTCCCGTAAGATTCATTTTCTTTTCACCTCACGATCCGCGCAGAAGCTGACGGACAAAATCTCCGAGTTCACTCCATACCAGTTCTTCAAAATATGCCTTCCCGGTTCTGTTGGTGGTATGAAAAGGGACATGAATCTTGCGCATCTTTGCCAGCACAGACTGACAGTCCCATGTTTTCAGAAGGCTCTCAAACTGCGTAATCTTTGCCATCGACACGACATCACTGCGTACGGGAATGTAAAGCTCAGTGCAGTGGTCAAGAATCTGATACAGCTGCGCCACTCCGTCCCCGATATCCAGAATCAGGACTTCATAATTGCTGTTCTTCTCAATCTCCTCAAGCAGCCAGATCCACTCCTCATACGTCGCAGTCTGAATATCCATAGGGGAAGCAGCCGGCGGCAGGTAATCCAGATTCTGCATGCTCTGTATCATGCTTCCCATCTTGTAGATGATGTTTTTATTCTCCTGGCGTGCATAATAAAGAATGTCACTGAGACCTTTGTCGTATTTGCACTCCAGCAGCTGTTCAAATCCGGAATGGCTCTCCATATTCAGATACAGAACTGCCCGGTCTCTGGACAGAATCTGACCGAGCGTCAGTGCAAACGAAGTCTTCTGCGTACGCCCCACCGGGGAGTAAATTCCAATCACCCGCATCTCCTTCTTCGGAATCACAGAGAGTATGGGCGAAACTCCGCTCCTGGCTCCGTAGCAGGCCATCACCTCCCGGATCACCGCATCCGACGACTGATATTTATAGACCGCCGGATACTGGTCCAGCGAAGGACTGTGTACTCCTTCCGATAGAATTACGATCTGATGGATCGGCAGTGTCCGGATCTCGTCCCGCATAGCCTTATCCGAGATCAGCAGAATCTCAATCTCATTGTTTTTTGCAAAATCCGCCAAAACTTCGGGACTTGTAAATGCATGCACTTCAAAGGGTATGTTTTTCTTTTGATTCAGGTACTCCATGAAGTTGTATGCATATTCCATTTCCGTATCACAAACTGCAAATACATTCTTTTTCTTTGCGGAATTCAATAAAATCCCCCTATCCAGAGCAGGACTCCCATCAGCACGGGTACGGAAAAATGAATGCACTCCATCCCCCACTTCCCATCACGATAGGGAACCGGCTCCGCAGTTTTGTCATATTGTCGGGTTATAAAATAGTTCTGGAAATAATAGAAAAATCTGGTAAGACGCTGCAGCAGATTGCCGCAGACAAGAATAATTCCGATAGATAAGATTGCTCCAAAAATAAATGACAGAATGATACATTTAAGAACTTCCCGGGCTCCAAGGAAACCTCCGATGACGGAAAGGAGTTTGATATCTCCTGCGCCCAGCATATGAAAATAAAAAAGCAAATAGAGCCCCAGAACCGGAAGGAGTGCACCAGAAAGAAAAGTGCCCACACCCGCGGCGCCGCAACGGAAAATCTGCGTCAGCAGACCGGCAATCCACGAGATCACAATCCAGCCATTGGCAATTCTGCCTGTTCTCAAATCCATCCATACCGCCCCTGTCGCCACTGTCAGTACAAGACAGTGCTGCAAAGACACGCTTATCACCTCCAACCTATGTGATTGACTGTGAGGTCATTATAGCCATATGGTCTTAATTTGTCCAGCGATTTTCGACATGTTTTTCGTTTTTGTGAATTGCTTCCAAAATTGACTCGAAAAATTTTTCAATATTTTTTTCCATTCGAGTGACAGATTTTTCATTTTGAACGCCCTGATAGAAATTTTGCCAAAAATCGCCGGAAAATTTGGTGACAGTTTTTCTTTTTACTCCTTACTGTCCGGACTTGCGATAAAATCCTGGTACTCACCGCGGCACGCCTCTTTGAGGTCCTCCGGTTTTAAGCAGAGTGTTGTTCCGATTCGCCCGCCGCTCACATAGATTTTCTCATAACTGGCCGCTGATTCCTGTATGATCGTGGGAAACTGCTTTTTCATACCGATCGGACTGCAGCCGCCGCGCACATAGCCGGTGATCTCTGTGATTTCCTTTACGTGAATCATTTCCACAGACTTTTCCCGGACCGCCCTTGCAGCCTTTTTCAGATCCACTTCCTCTGCGATCGGCAGCACAAAGACATAGTACTGACCGCTTTTTCCCTGTGCTACCAGAGTCTTGAAGGACTGTTCCACCGGAGCTCCCGTCTTTTCCGCCGTGTGGAGACCGTCGATAAATTCGCTGCATTCATACTGGAGCACTTCGTAGGATATTTTCTTCCGGTCCAGAATCCGCATGGCATTCGTTTTGATTTCCTTTTCTTTTGCCATTTTCTTTTCTCCTGTCAAATGAAAGTAACTTCGGTCAGAAAGGCACCTGATTATTTTTCTGAACCTTTTGGGGCAGCATGACCGCCTTCCAGCTCATAGATCTGTTTTTTCAGCTGTTTGATTTCCTTCTTCAGCTCAATATTTTTCTCCTTCAGGCGAATCACCGCGTCCCCCGCCTCATCCGGCTTTACGGAAAGCAGACGGGCAATCGCTGCCGTATTGGCATGTTTCACGCAGTAATCCATGTAAGCACGCTCACCGCTTACCATGGAAACGCGGACACCGCCCTTATATTTCTGAACGCCGAGTATTTTGATCAGGCGAATTTCCCCCGTGCTCGCCACATGAGTCCCGCAGCAGGCACAGCAGTCCACGCCTTCTATGGACACCAGGCGGACCTGCCCGGCAATTTCTTTCTTGCTGCGGTAAACAAGCGTTTCCAGTTCTTCCGCTGACGGATAGCTGACCGTTACCGGAAGATTGTCCAGCACCACCTGATTGGCTTTCTGCTCAATCTCATAAAGCTGTTCCTCTGTCAGGATACCGTCAAAATCCACTGTCACCGCATCACTTCCCATATGGAATCCGACATTACGAAAGCCGTACATTTGATACACAATTCCAGATACAATATGCTCACCGCAGTGATTCTGCATATTGAAAAAACGCTTCTCAAAGTTCAGCTTTCCGATCACTTTCTTGCCCGGCTCCAGAACTTTCAGTACCGTATGCCAGATCTCTCCGTCAATTTCCTGTACGTCTGTCACCAGCGTGCCATCGAGTGTTCCCACATCCGATGGCTGACCGCCTCCCTCAGGGAAAAAAGCAGTCTGATTCAGCGTCACACGGTAAAGACCATTCTCGCTGATACTCCGCAAAACCTCCGCCTCAAATTCCCCGAGATACGGATCCTGTTCGTATAATTTAACTGTATTCATCTTCTCTCCTTCTTTCCGCCGTAATTTAATCTGTGTGCATCACCCAAGGAAGTCTACTGCAGATGGCGGATCCAGTCTATCGCAAGGCTGATCCAGCTTCTGCACTCCTCCTGAACGCCATATCCATCCCTGCCTCTTGTCTCTTCATCCGCAAGTCCCAGTCCGTGGCCGCCAACCGGATAGATGTGCAGCTCTGCCGGAACAGACAGCGCATGAAGTGCCTGGAAAAACAGAATGGAATTCTCCACCGGTACCACATCATCCGGTGCGGTATGCCACAGGAAGGTTTGAGGGGTATCTCCACTGACCTGATTTTCCAGAGACATCTCATCTGCAAGCTCCTCATAACGCTCTCCCAGGAGATTCTCAAAAGACCCCCGGTGTGCCTTTTGTCCCGAAGTGATCACCGGATAGGAAAGCAGCAGTCCGTTGGGGCGAAGTATTTCCGGATCGATGGAAAGTTCTTTCGCTAAAAATGTTTTTTTCTTCCAGAAAACACCGTAAGACGCAGCCAGATGACCTCCCGCAGAAGAACCCTGGATGATAATTTTCTCCGGATCCACATGATACTCTCCGGCATGCTGCCGGATATGGGCAACCGCATAGGCCAGCTGCCGCAATGCCACAGGATAACGCTCCGGCATGACACTGTAGCGAAGGATCGCCGCATGAAATCCTGCACCCAGAAACTTCATGGCAATCGCTTCCGCCTCCCGGTCCGAGGTCATACCATAAGCGCCTCCCGGGCAGATCACAACCACCGGCCGGGTACGGTTCGGATCCATCTCCTCCGAATTGTCCAGAAAATATGTATAAAGTTTTGCTGTTTCTTCTGTCCCTTTTACTTTTACATCCAATACCTGATACAGCATAAAAAACCTCCTGTCTTCTCATTTTGAGCGGATGTCCGATCTGTCGGCACATCTTCTTCTATTATACGTTCAACGCCAATAATTGCAAGGTTTTCAATTATTCTTTTCATTTTGCGTTTCTTATAGTATCATAGGATCAAAAGTTCCTGCATGTGGGGTCCGTCTAAGAAGTGCTGACCGCGGGATCTTTGTCACTATCAAAAAACAGGGGTGTGAAATTTTATGGACGAGAATATGATTGTTTTGACAGACCAGGATGGAACGAGTGTGACTTTCGAGATGCTCGATGTGGTGGAATATCAGGGGGAAGAATATGCCGTTCTCTATCCCGCCGATGCAGGAGAGGACGAGCCTGTGCACATTCTCCGGATTATTTCCGAAAACATGGACCGGAATGAAGCGGAATTCGAAGGGCTTGAGGATGAAGAACTGATTGATACGATCTATCAGATTTTCTGCGAATCGAATGATATCTTCTGATCTCCTGTTTCCCAGGTAAGAAAAGGAACCGGACTTATACCGCAGGAATTTTCCACGGCAGAAGTCCGGATTTTTTCATTACAATACGTTTCCGCTGCTGACACCTGCGCTGTTTTCCTCCAGCGGCAGCCACTCCAGCACGCGCTTGATATAGCGATCCCAGAAATCCCACTCGTGAGCTCCAGGTCCCTCCTCATAGGTGACATCCACCCCTTCCTCAACCAGCACGTTGTGGAAGGCGCGATTTACCCCAAGAAGCGAGTCTTCCGTGCCGCAGCACAGATACATTGCGGGGAATTTGGCTCCTTCTTCCTTTCGTTTCCGAACCAGTGCCGCGGGGTCTTTGTCGCTTCCCTTCAGCTTCGCAAGGTCACCGAAAACACTCTGATAATAGCTGGTGCGGAAAGTATAAGGTGCCCGCTCATCCTCGGTTGAATTCACTGCCTGATCCAGAATCAGCGCACTGGAAAGCGCAGCGATCGCACCAAAGTTCTCATGATATTTGAGGCCATTTCGGATCGCGCCGTAACCGCCCATGGAAAGACCTGCGATAAAGGTATCTTCTCTCCTTCTGGAAAGCGGAAAGAGCTTCCTGGTCAGATCAAGCAGTTCTTTTCCGATAAACTCTCCGAATTTCTCTCCGTTATTCGGATTGTCCACATAAAACAGATTCTCACCTGCGGGCATGATCACTGCCAGATTGGCATCCTGCGCCCAGCGGGCAATCCTGGTTCCTGCCACCCAGTCAGTGTGATCTCCAAAAATTCCATGCAGCAGATACAGAGTCTTAAAAGGCTTCTCCTCCCGCATGCTGTTTCCCTCAAAGTCCATTTTATCCGACGGAATCACCGCCCAGATTGTCACTGTACGCATCAGTGACTTTGAAAAAATACTTGCCTGTACAAGTGCCATGTTCTAATGTCTCTCCCTTCTCATCACATTTTACAGATATCCAGAATCTGCACGTAGGGATCCTCCCTGCGGCAGGGTCTCCACTGCGGCACACCTTCCCCGTTCGGATCTCCTGTTTTCATAAAGTTGGTCCACGCATCCAGCATCTGCACGCTCAGACGGTAATCTCCATCTGATTTCGGCCGCCAGCTGCGCACAAGAGTGCCGAACATATACCACAATTCCGATGAGTGGAAGGCCCCCGCGTCATCTCCCTGCAACTCTCTGGTAAAATAATAGACATAAGAGGGCTTTCTTCCCAGCTCCTCCTGCTTTTCGCTCCATGCGGTACAGCCCTTGTAGAGACTGCCGTATTCTTCTGTTTCCCCACTCTTTGGCATCACTCCGATGTCATTTTTTGTGGAGCCGATCAGATAGGGAATGTCTCTCACACTTCCCTGCTCCAGCAGATGATCCAGGTCATCCGATAACAGAACCCCATCAATATTCGGTGTAAAAAACAGTGTTCCATATTCCTGCATCATGCGAATCTGATTTTCCAGCAGTTCTTCGGATGAAATGCTGCGAAGCTGCTCCGGATCGGAAAGATTGCAGCGTCTTACAAATTCCTCGCCGGTTTTTTCCGCCTCCGCAAGCGGTACGCTCACGCGAAAACCATTGTGATAACCGCCTCCGCTCTGAAGAATTGCTTTGCTGATCCAGTCCTTCGTAAGAGGGCTGCTCACCAGAGTCTGCACACTCATAGCTCCCGCTGACTGACCAAAAACGGTGATATTTTCCGGATCTCCGCCAAAGGATTCGATATTGTTCCGAACCCATGACAGCGCCGCAATCTGGTCCAGGATTCCGTAGTTTCCGCTGATTCCCTGTTCATTTTCCGCGGAAAGCCAGGGATGTGCAAGAAAACCAAACGCGCCGACCCGGTAATTGATACTTACCAGAATCACGCCTCTGCGGCAATATTCCTTGCCATCAAATTCCATCTCATGACTGTAACCGTGCAGGAAGGCACCTCCGTGAATCCAGAACGCCACCGGAAGCTTCTCCTCCTTTTTCTCCGCCGGTGTCCAGATATTCAGGTACAGGCAATCTTCACTCTGTTCTGCGTCAAACGCCGGATCCAGATGAAATTCTTTTCCGTAAAATGATTCGGGATCATGCCGTTCCTGCGGACACGCCGCACGAAAATGATCCGCCTCATAAATGCCCTCGTAAGTATCCGGTTCCTCCGGAGCGCAAAACCGCAGTTCTCCAACCGGCGGCTTCGCATAGGGAATCCCCCGAAATACAGTATAAGTTCCCTGGTCCTGTCCTCTGACCCATCCTTGTTTTGTCCTTGTTTCCAAAAGTCCCATAAGCCTTACCTCCTTACGTTTCCCGATAGGTTTATTCTACCAAATCAAACCGTTTCCCGCTATATCAAATACGCCAAATGAAGGCCGCCTTTTCCGTGGAAAATCACAGTGACTGTTCAGCTTACAGCGAACGCTGTGCAGTACCGGTTACAACTTATTTACATTTTGGAAATATTCTGACTGTGTATTTTTTCTCCGGATGCCTGTATAATGATCACAGACAAACCGGAGAGCTTTGTGTTACACTTGTACTGTACTCTCAGGCGAATTTAGGAAATCACTGACAGGAGCTGCAAATGAAAGAAAAACAAGTTTTGATTATAGAAGATGAAAAACCGATTGCCGAAATTCTCTCCTACGGCTTTAAGAAAGAGGGCTTTGCCGTCCGATGTGCCTTTACGGGAGGGAGCGGTCTTATGGCTGCCATGGAGATGCAGCCGGACCTTGTTCTGCTGGACTGGATGTTGCCGGATTTGTCCGGGGTGGATGTCTGTCGGATTCTCACGGAACGCTTTAATATTCCGATCATTATGCTGACAGCCAGAAGCAGTATGGAAGATAAGCTGTACGGTCTGGAGACCGGTGCAGACGACTATATCACAAAACCCTTTGACTTAAGGGAGGTCATCGCCCGGGCAAAAACCATTCTCCGGCGCTATGAAAAGGCCGGTGCACAGCCACAGGCGGAATCTTCTTCCCTGATCCAAAGCGGTCACCTTACGATTTCCGAGGCCGAGTGGATCGTGGAAAAGGACGGCATCCGCATGGATCTGACTCCACGGGAATTTGAACTGCTTCTCTATCTGATCCGTCATCCCCGCCAGGTTTTTACCCGTGCACAGCTGCTGGATCAGATCTGGGGATACGATTATGAAGGGGATACCCGAACCGTCGATATTCATATCCAGAGGCTGCGCAAGAAGCTGGATCTTGCGGATTCTCTGATCACAGTATTTGGTGTGGGGTATAAGTATGAACCGCAGAAGAAAAATTAGATTTTGGAACGGGATTCGTTTCCGCATTACGGCAGGACTTCTTTTCCTGGTGCTTCTCTGCAGCATTCTGTTGTATCTGGCAGCCACAGAGATGACACGCCGGAACATGGAACAACAGGTGATTCTGGACCTTCAGCAGCTCTCAGATAACACGGAAGTGTACGTCCGCCAGATTCTTATGCTGAACAATCAGAACAACGACGAGGAAGGATTTCAGAATTGTGCCGCCGAGATCATAGAGGAACTTCGGCAGACCAGCCGTCACAGGATCGCTCTTTTTACCCTTGACGGAACCGGTCTGCTCTCTTCCGGATATGAGGAAACGCTTGATTCTGATGCCATTTTTCATGAGATTTCTTCCCTTGATTCCTTCGAATATGCACGAAAAGGGCAGGCTTCTTACTCTCTCTCTGTCACCTCGGATGACCGGTATGAGGTCTGGTTTGCCATGCCGCTTCGCATTGCAGGCAAGCAGATAGGCATCGTAAGCTATTCTATTGATTATTCCGACAGTTACCGTCAGTACAGCCGTATCGTACGTATGGTGCTGAATATCACACTCCTGGTTCTGCTCTTTATCACCTGTGTGATTCTGCTCTTTCTGACCGGAATTCTCCGCCCGGTGCAGCGTCTCAGCCGGATCTCCTCCCGGGTCGCCGCACAGATCCGGGAAGAAAAAATCAGTACCGACAATCTCATTGACAAGTCTCTCACCAGGCGAAAAGATGAGATCGGCCAGCTTGCCAGAGATTACAATCTGATGCTGCAGACCGTGGAAAGTCAGTTCTCCAGAATTCAGGAAGACCGCGACAATATCCTGCAGCTGTTAAACAGCCGCCAGGAATTCTACAACAATGTCACACACGAGTTGAAAACACCTCTTACTACCATCAAGGGATATGCACAGCTGCTGGAAGCCGATCATATGCAGGACGAGGAACTGTTTTCCATGGGCCTTGCACATATTCAGCACGAAAGCACACGCCTGCACCAGATGGTGCTCCAGCTGCTGGAAATGTCTCATCGGGAAATTCACACCCATATGGCTCCGGTTGATGTGGCCGCTGTGCTTTCCTCGGTGGCCGCTTCCATGTCCCTGAAGGCAAGGCGATACCACAACGAGATTCTCACCGAAGGCCTCTCCTCCCTGATCATTCCGGGAAATGAGGAACGACTCCGTGAGCTGTTCATCAACCTGATCGACAATGCCATCAAGTACGGTACGATCGGCAGACCGATCCGCACACGGATCGATGCGGAAGGTTCTTTTGCCCTCATCCGCATCATCAATGAGGGACCCGGCATCGCGCCCGAATCCATCAACCGTATCTTTGAACCGTTTTTCCGGGAAGACAAAGAACGCTCCAGGGAGCTGGGAAGCGCCGGTCTTGGTCTTTCTCTCTGTAAAAAAATCGCCGGCGAACACCATGGAACGATTGTCGCTGAAAGTATTCCCGGAAAAGAAACAACCTTTGTTTTGCGTCTGCCCCTTTACGAGGAGGAATCCAATCCATGAAATCTGCTGCAAAATCCATGCAAAACGCTCTGCGCGCACTGTGTCTTCTGTCACTGTCTGCGATGCTGTTCACAGGCTGCGCTTATGATACCTATACCAAAACGGCTCTGCTTCCCCTGACGGAAGATACGACTGTAGAAACTCCCGGGACCGGATCCGGAAAGGACTGGGAGCTGAAAAAAATCTACCGTTATGAATATACCGCCTCCTCCATGAAAACTGCCCCAGATTCCCTGCTCACTACAGTCGGATGGGACGGGGATACGGAAACACTTTACACTGTCAACGGTCTTTCCGGTGAGGAAGTGACCGTGGAACAGGTGGATATCCGTTATGGGTTTCATGAAACCTGCGCCTCTCTTGGTATTCTCAACTACCGGAACCTGAAGCTCTCTCCCTGTGGATCCTGCGTCATCTACACCAGTCCATCCGATCGTGACAGTAACATACTGGAGGTTTATCTGTATGATCTGACCGACCAGACCGCCATCCTGATTGGTGAACTGCCCGATGCTTCTCCTTTTCTGTCCCTCGACTTTACCTTTTCCGGCGATGGAAAGCGTGTGTTCTTCTGGTATACCACCAACCCCTTCATCCCTTCCGCGGAAACCCAGATATTTCTTGAGGAATGGGTGGCTCTCCGCTACGCTTTTCTATCGGATGATTTCGAGACAGACTCAGGCAATCTGCTTTTTCAGGTGATGAGCTATACCATGGGAACAGAGCATCTCGAAGTACTCTCGTCCCTTCAGGATCTGTTTCCCTTTTCGATCAAATGGGCAGATCTGGGATTGCTCTCAAGGGATCTTTGCACCAACAACAGCGGTTCCGCCCTGCTCCTCTCCTGTTATGATCTGGATTCCTGTTACCTGGTCTCCCCGGATACCGGTCTTGTCTGTTCGCTCTCCGAGCTGCCGGAGGAGGACATGCAGATGATTCAGGATGAAACTGCAGCGGGAGAGGTTTCGGAAAATGCTGCCAAAATTTATGAGTCAGATATCGATCCCTTTTCCGATCTCGACAAGGAAAAGATAGAGGCAAACCGCCGGGTTTTCGGAACTCCGTCCAATTGTTCCGGCCTGTCAGAGCATTATGTATATGGTCTTTCCGGGCAGTCACCCTCGCTTCTGTCGTTTGATTTTTCTTTCTCCTCCAGTGTTCAGACTCTGTATACCTCCCCTGAACGAATGACTCCTGATGGCCTTCCATCCGGTGACGTATCCTCCCGTCTGCTGATGACTTCCGATGAATCTCATCTGCTCCTTCTTCAGAATACGGAAAGCGGATCCTGTTCCCTTTCCCTGTATCCATTTACTGTGGATTCTTCGGATCATTCAATCAGCCTTGGCAGTCCAAAGCTTCTGTATCAGAGTTCCGATCCGATTATGGAAATCACCTGCACCCCGGATGGCAGCTATCTCATCCTTCGGACGCAGAGTGTGCGTTCCCTTACCATCGATCAGAACCAATATGAAGCTTATCTGAAACTGTTTGAAGCCTACGGTTACGATCAGGACTCGGCTTACAAAATATATGGTCACGATATGCTCTCGGAACTTCTTCCTTCGCAGGCGGCAGCTGATTACCAGGTGACCATTCTGGCCTTCTGACGGAACCTTTTTGTTACAACCTTTTTACATCCGGATCGTTTTTCCGAAATACCCCGATGGTACACTGTTTTTAGATCAAATGATTTTGGCGATTCTGCTTTTTTGCAGAATCGCGCCAGTAAAGACAGGAGGGGACATATATGACAATACTGAATATATCCGAACCGGCAATCCGCAATAACATCTGTGAAATCCGTCTTCGCAGCGACAGCCGGATCATTGCCGTCATTAAGGAAAACGGCTACGGAATCGGACTCGTGCCATTTTATCGTATCTTAAAAAGCTGTGGGATTGATTTTTTTGCCGTATCCTCCCCCGCAGAAGCTTTCGCTCTGCGGTCGGCAGGATGCGAGGAATCGATCCTTCTCCTTACACCGGAACTGTCCGTCAACGTCTGTGAAAAACTTCTGGCTGCCAATATCATCCTGATGCTCGGAAGCCTGGAACAGGCAGATGTCCTCAAAGAGGCTTCCCGGCGGTCCAAAGTCATTCCCAGAATTCACCTTGCAATTGACACCGGCCTTGGCCGATACGGGTTTCCCTGGGACGCACTGGAGAATCTACGTTTCTGCACCAGCGGCATGCAGGTGGAGGGATGTTATACCCATTTTTCCACGGCATCCCGCTCTTATGTCAAAAATATCCGACGTCAGAACCGTCGTTTTTGGCATGCCCTTTCCACCCTCGATGCCATGAACATTCCAAGAGGAATCACTCATGTATCCGAGAGCAGAGCCTTTCTCTCCTGCGGCGATCTGGGCTGTGATGCCATACGGATCGGCTCACTGCTCCTTGGCTGCTGCCAGAAGGCATCTGATGCCGGCTATCAGAGAGCGGTATGGCTGGAAACCACTCTTTATCAGAAAATGCTGCGTCATCCCGGCGATTCCATCGGTTATGACGGAACCCTCATCCGGAAAAAAGACACGCTGATCGGGCTGGTACAGACCGGCTACCGGGATGGCGTTTTCGTAGGACGCACCGACACAGAAACGCCCCTCCTGTATCAGTTTCTGCGCAAGAGTTTTCACCGAATCACACGCAAAAAAGAAGGTCATTTCGTCCTTGTCAATGGAGTATCGGTTCCGGTGATCGGGAAAATCGGCATGAACCACATGCTTCTGGATCTCTCCGGCGGTGATTTTCTCATCGGAGATCCGGTGCGTATTGAGGTCAATCCGCTGTTTGTGCCGGAACGCGTTCCAAGAGTCTTTCTTTCCTCCATGGAAGCAGAAAAAGCAAAGCCCTGTGGGGTCTTGACAGGGCCGCTTGGAACCTGCCCGATCTGATTCTTCCAGATCCGACGGAAAATTCTACCATCTTTTTGTAGTAACAGGAATTTGGTAATTCCTACATATTATATCAAATATCGAACTGCCTTCTGTTTTTTCGATTTCTTTCTTGCTTTCGGTAAATACGGCAACTATAATGATGCTTGAAAATAGAAATGCAGAGTAGGCTTATGTGCGTAAAGTGCCGCCCGGATAGAGAGTTGCCGGGAGGACGAAAAGAAAAAGATCTTGCGGTACGTAGGTCGCATCTCGCTGCAACAGAAGGTAAATACCAGGATTATCTCCTATTGTAGTTCGAGCAATCTGTAAAGGAGGTAATTTTTTTATGCAGAAATTTAAATCTATGCTCCTGGAATCATCCAGGGAATTGAAAAAAGTACAGGTTCTGGCTGCCTGTGCGATGTTTGCAGCACTTGCTGTCATCCTGGATTATGTCGCTTCCATCAACATCGGACCTTATATCAAAATCGGTTTCTCCGGCATTCCAAATCAGCTGGTGGATCTTTTGTTCGGACCGGTTACCGGAGCTATTTTCGGCGGGGCACTGGATATCCTCAAGTATCTGATTCATCCCACCGGAACGTTCTTCTTTGGTTTTACTTTCAATGCAATTCTGGCAGCTTTTATTTATGGATGCTTCTACTATAAGAAAAAGCTGACACTCCCGAGAGTCCTGCTTGCAAAAGGCATTGTCGTTCTCATCGTCAATGTAATTTTAAATACACTGTGGCTGGATATTCTTTACGGAAAAGGCTTCTTCGCACTGCTCCCTGCACGTGCACTGAAGAACCTGATTATGTGGCCGATCGATTCCCTGATCTTCTACACCCTCGCAAAACTGATCGAGCAGACCGGTGTGCTGAAGATGTTCCGGACGAAGCCCGCGAAATAAAACGTTCTTTCCTGAAAGCCCCCTGCGTTCCTGGTAAACGCGGGGGTTTTTTATTTCTGCTTGACTATTGGCTTCTGATTTGTTGTAAAATACAGATAAGACAAGAAATTACGACCTTTGGGGATCGGGTATTTTATTTTTAACAGGAGTGTACAAGTATGAAGAAATTGATGTGTTATGTTGGTTTGAATCCGGTTGGCGGGAGTAATACGCAGGGGGGAATTGCTCAGACGGAAAAGCCGCACGGGGGCGGGATTGCTGTGTTTGAGGTTGGAAAAGATGGCTGCAGTCTCACACTTCGGGGAAGTGTTCCCTCTCCGGTAAAGGCAGGGGCTCTGTATTATGCGAAGGAGACGCAGATGCTGTATGCCGTGGATGAGAAAAAAACCGGCGGGCGCGGGGAAATCGCAGGCGGCTCTTCTGTCTACGCATTTCATGTGAATCAGGAGAGCGGGATGCCCGAATATCGGAATCATGTTCCCTCCATGGGTGCGAACCCCGCAGATGTCGTGGCGATTCCGGCAAAAAAGGTGCTCTATACTGCCAGTCACGGCGGTTTTGAGCATGTCGAAAAGATTGTTCAGAATGCGGATGGTTCCTTTGGGCTTACCTATGAGTACGATGATGCGGCGACGGCTCAATATGCGATAAATGACGATGGCTCCATCGGTGCAGTCACGGATGTGGCAGTTCATCACGGACACGGTATGGACCCGAATCCGTCACCGCAGCACGGAGGTCATGCACAGTCCGGCAGTCACGCACACTGCACCGTTTTGGATCCCGGAAAAAATTTTCTTCTGGTCGGAGATAAGGGAACAGACCGCATCTATGTCTACCGCGTCGGGCAAGAGCTTGAGACCGCATTTATCTACCAGTTCGGCAGCTACAGCGGGGCAAGGCATATCGCTTTTGATCCGGTAACCGGACGTGTGTACTGTACTCTGGAATTTTCCTCGGAGATTGCCTCCTTTGACTTTGATGCAGCAACCGGTGCCCTGCATGAGATTGACCGGATCTCCACGATCGCACCGGATTTTACCGGCCGCAATGAACCGGCCACCTTACGGGTCTCTCCCGACGGCAGATACATCTATGTCAATAACCGCGGAGAAGATACGATTGTCACCATCGAAGTCGATGCCTCCGGTCATCTGACCCGCAGACATGCATTTTCACTTGGCAGATCGGTGGATCCGGGTGCTGCTACCCGCCAGATGGAGCTCACGCCGGATGCCTCCTTCCTGTATGTCCCGGAGCGGCCTGCTTATGCCATCCGCATCCTGAAAGTACACGAGGACGGAACTTTCAGTGATGTGAACCGGGTTCCCATTGAAAATCCGGTCTATATCTGTTTTGTAGAACTGTAATCTTCTTTTATTCAAATTGTGCCTGGTACAGTCTCCGGTACATACCGTCCCTGGACATCAGGCTCTCATGCGTTCCCTGCTCTACGATGTCACCATGGTCGATCACGAGAATCAGGTCTGCATTCTGTATCGTAGACAGGCGGTGCGCAATGACAAAGCATGTTTTATTCTTCATCAGCTCCCTCATCGCTTTCTGGATCTGAATCTCGGTTCGGGTGTCCACATTCGAGGTAGCCTCATCGAGAATCAGCATGTGTGCGTCCAGAAGCATGGCTCTGGCGATCGTCAGAAGCTGCTTCTGTCCTTTGGAAATATTGGTTCCCTCTTCCGTCAGGATGGTGTCATACCCCTCCGGAAGATGCATGATAAAATTGTGGATCCTGGCTGCCTTTGCTGCTGCAATCACCTTTTCGCGGCTCGCACCCGGACAGCCATAGGCGAGATTCTCATAGATTGTTCCGGTGAACAGCCAGGTGTCCTGAAGCACCATCGCATAGGCCTTCCGAAGGCTCGCACGGGTCAGTTTCTGAATTTCATGTCCGTCCACACAGATCGAGCCGGACTCCACGTCATAGAAGCGCATCAGAAGGTTGATCAGCGTCGTCTTTCCTGCTCCCGTAGGACCGACGATCGCCACCAGCCTGCCCGGGTCCGCCCGAAAGCTGAAATCATGAATGATGGTTTTCCCCGGTTCGTAGCCAAACCGGATATGTTCTCCGTGCACCTCTCCTCTGACATCCGTGAGTTCACAGGCTTCCGGAAGATCTTCCGGTTCCGGCAGCTCATCCATCAGACGGAAAACCCGCTCTGCAGCCGCCAGAGAAGACTGCAGCTCACTTAAGATATTTGCAGCCTCATTGATCGGGCCGGAAAACTTTCTCGAATACAGTACAAACGAGGAAATGCTTCCCACCGTCATACTGCCGGCCAGATACAGCAGCGCTCCAAATACGCTGACCAGGGACAGGGAAAGATTGTTAATAAAATTGACGGTCGGGCCGACGATACTGCCATAATACTCTGCCTGATAGTACGCCTCCACAGCCTCTTTATTCTTTACATCAAAGCGGTCGATGGTGTAATCCGCCCGGTCATATGCGTTCAGGGTCTTCTGTCCGCTGACCATCTCTTCCACAAACCCGTTGAGCTCGCCCAGCTTTGCAGATCGTCTGCGGAACAGCGGGCGTGTCTTTCCTGTCATGTATTTCGTCAGAATCATGGAGAGCGGCACAGTAAAAGCAAAGACCAGCACCAGCTTTGGCGAGATGACAATCATCATGGCCAGAGCTCCCACCACAGTGATGACGGTCGTCAGCAGCTGAATCACATCGTTGGAGAGTGATTCATTCACGGTATCGATGTCGTAGGAAATCCGGCTGATAATATCGCCCGTCTGGTGAACATCAAAATACCCGACAGGCAGAGACATCAGACGGTCGAAGACATCCTTTCTCATACGGTACATGACCTTCCGACTGATATGAATCATCAGGATCTGAAGGCCGTACGACAAAATCGAAGAAATCACATAAAAGACGGCAAGCCATGCGGCATAATAAAAAACCTTTTCAAAAATTACACTCCCTTTGCCAGGCTCAATAGCATCGATGGCATAACCGGAAAGCATAGGTCCCACCAGGGCAAACAGATTGCTTCCGATGGTGCACAAAAGTGCCAGCAGCAGCCACCAACGGTATTCCATCATATAGATGGCAAGGCGCAGCATGGTCTTTTTTCGATTAACCGTTTTTTTTCTGTTCTGACCATTTCCTGACATGACTTTACGCCTCCCTTCCATAGCCCATCTGAGACCGGCTGATTTCCTGATACAGCGGACAGCAGGCCAGCAATTCCTCGTGAGTGCCATAGCCGGACACTTTTCCATCCTCCAGCACCAGGATGTGATCCGCATGACTGATGGAGCTGATGCGCTGTGCGATCACGACCAGCGTAGTATCCGCAAAATGCTCCCGGATTTCCTTTCGCAGCGCCGCATCGGTGCGATAATCCAGTGCACTCGAAGAATCGTCCAGAATCAGGATTTCCGGATGCGCTGCCAGCGCCCGGGCGATGAGCACACGCTGCTTCTGACCGCCGCTTAAGTTTGCTCCCCGGATATCCAGGTGTTCCCTGGCCTGATCTTTTTTCTCTTCCACAAATTCACTGGCTCTGGCATAGCCCAGCGCTTTTTTGATTTCTTCATCGGAAAGAGCCCGCCCGAGACGGACATTTTCCTCTATGGTGTCCTCAAAAATCGTATCGTTCTGAAATACCACGCCGAATTTTCTGCGAAGCTCCGCCTTCGGAATCGTGCGGACATCCCGCCCGTCAATCCGGATCATTCCCTCATCCACGTCATAGAGACGCATCAGAAGAGCAGCAAGCGTTGTTTTCCCCGATCCGGTCTCTCCTATGACACCGAGCGTCTCTCCTTTTCGAATCGAAAGTGTGATATGCTCCAGATCCGGAATCTCCTTATGATAGGAAAAGCTGACATCCTCGAAGGAAAATTTGATTCCTGCTTTTTTCTCTTTCTCTTCTCTCAGCTCCAGCAATTCCAGAACTTTCATGTCATCTGCAGCCTCTATCACCTCCATCACACGGTTGGCAGATGCCGTACCTTTGGACAGCATGACAAACATTCTGGAAATGGACATCAGTGCATTCAGGATAATGGAAAAATAAGTCATAAACGCCAGAATTTTTCCGACCTCCGTGGTGCCCGCATGAACACGGTAAGCACCCACGATAATCACCATCACAAGGCCCAGATTCAGGATCAGATTCATGACCGGATTCAGTATGGCCATGACAATTCCGGCCTTTTTATCCCTGGATACCACTTCCCGATTGACCGTGGAAAATCTCCCGGATTCATACTCTGTCCGCGAGAGCGCTTTGATCACACGGATTCCTGCAATATCCTCTCTCACCAGCCGCACCATACGATCAGCCGCCTCCTGCAGCCCGGTATAAAGCGGCAGACCTCTTCTCATGACAAGAACTGTAATCAATGCCAGAACCGGCAGGGAAGATAACAGAACCAGAGAAAGCACCGGATCCAGCGTCATCGTAACGCAGATCCCTCCGATCAGAAGAATCGGCGCACGCACACCCAGCCTCTGGATGCGCGCCAGCATCTGATGAATATTGTAGGTATCCGAGGTCAGACGGGAGATAATCGACGGTTTTGTGAATTCATCCATCTGATGACCTGACAGGTTCATGACACGTGCAAACAGATCATGGCGAACCACCTCCGTGGCATCACTGGCGACGCGCGATGCCATCCGGTTCGCGATAATGTTGAATACTGCGGCACATACCGAACAGGCGATCATGACACCGCCCCAGAGAAAGACCGGCCGCTCCTTACCAAGAGGAATCACCGAATCGATGATATAAGCCAGCACATAGGGAATGCAAAGATCCATAATAGTCCCGATAAACTTAATCAGAAAACCGATGGACATACGGAAATAATAAGGTTTGAGATAACGGGTGATAAGTATTTTCATTTCAGAAGCTTCCTCTCCTGCTCCGCGCAAACTACCCAGTCCGCATGTATTTTCTCCTTATGACATGCCCTGTCGTAATTTTCATGGAGCTCTGATCATATCAGTGAAGTTTTTATCGTCCTATTATCATACACCCGAAGAGATCACCTGGCAAGCAAATCACCTGGAAAACCTCAAAAAAGCTGCACAAATATACTGTTTGGACCGCACGCAAAACAGCCGTGCAAAAATAGCGTTTCGAAGAGCGCAAGCGCGTCTGCGTCGAGATCTATTTTCTGCACGGCTTTTTTATGCCATCTTAAATCAGTGTTCGTACCAGCCTACAATGCCGGGATTCAGATTGATGTTGATCTGTTTGATTTCCTGATACTCTTCAAGTCCATGGATGCCAAGTTCACGGCCGATGCCGGACTTTTTATACCCTCCCCAGGGAGCTTCATTGAAGGTCGGATTGTAGCAGTTAATCCAGGTGATGCCTGCACGGATTTCTTTGATTACCCTAAGTGCCCGGGATCCGTCCGAAGTAAATACGGCTCCCGCCAGGCCATACTCAGTGTTGTTTGCCATATCGATGGCTTCCTGCTCGGTTTTGAAGGTCTGCACCGTCACAACCGGTCCGAAGATTTCTTCGTTTACAATCCTCATCTCATCGGTACAGTCGGTAAAGATCGTCGGTCTCACGAAATAGCCTTTCGCACATTCTCCTTCGGTGTAGCGTGTACCGCCGCAGACAAGTGTCGCGCCCTCGTCAATACCGGACTGAATGTAGGAGAGCACTTTTTCCATATGCTCTTTGGTCACCAGCGGTCCCATGTCCGGATTTTCCATCGGATTTCCGATGGTAATCGCGTTGGCACGCTCTTTCAAGCGGGCAACAAATTTGTCTTTCAGACTTTCCTCCACAAGGATACGGGAACCTGCAGAGCATACCTCTCCCTGATTCAGGAAGATACCGATCATAGACCACTCAACGGCTCCTTCCAGATCCGCATCGGCAAAGATCACGTTCGGTGACTTTCCGCCCAGCTCCAGTCCGACCTTTTTCACATTTCCGGCTGCCGCGCGCATAATGCTCTGACCTACTTCCGTACTTCCGGTAAAGGCTACCATATCCACATCCGGATCCTCTGCCAGCGCATTTCCGATCGAAGAGCCGGGGCCCAGAACGAGATTGACACTTCCTTTGGGCATTCCCACACGCTCAAAGATTTCAAACAATTTCACGCAGGAGAGAACGCAGTTGGAACTTGGTTTCAGGATCACACTGTTTCCTGCTGCCAGGGAGGGGGCCAGTTTCCAGACCGCCATCAGAAGTGGATAGTTCCAGGGAGTAATCAGTGCGCAGACACCTACCGGCTCATGCACAGTGTAAGAATGCATCTTGCCAAAGCCTTCATTGACATCGTAGGCACCGCCATAGGGAGCCTTGATCAGACCGGCGTAATAGCGGAAATTGTGGATTGCATCATCCACATCCGCCTCTGCTTCTCTTAACGGTTTTCCGTGATCCATACAATCCAGACGGGCCAGCGTTTCTTTTTCTTTTTCGATTTCGTCTGCAATCCGAAGGAGAAAATCTCCTCTGGTCTGAGAGTCCATGTCACGCCACTCCCTGGTCACATAAAAGGAGCGTTTTGCAGCGGCAACTGCTTTTTTCACATCCTCTAAGGTTCCCTGTGTTACTTCGGCAAGCACTTCCTGGTTTGCCGGATTGATGGTTGGTCTGCTCTTTCCCTCACTGCCTTCCACCCAGCTGCCATCGATATACATTTTCTGCAGTTCCATAGCCTTCATTTCCCCTTTCCTAAGCAGGATCGCTCTCTCTTTTTCCTTGATTTACAGCTCAAATGCTTTTTTCGTATCAGCAAGTGCTTCATCCATGCGGCTGATGACATCCGCAATATCCTGCTCGGAGATGACTGCAGTCGGCTCAAAGCGGATCGTCTTTGCATTTACCAGGGTACCTGCTGTCATGACTCTTCTTGCGAACAGACCTTTGGCAGTCTCATATCCCAGCTCACAGGTATGGAATTCAACCGCCAGCATCAGACCGGTTCCGCGGACTTCCTGTACCACCTCCGGATATTTCTCTGCAAGACTCTGCAGTCCTGCCTTGAGAATCTCTCCTTTTCGTCTGCACACACCCGGAATATCATTTTCCAGCATATATTTGATCGTTGCGATTGCAGCCGCACAGCACACCGGGTTGCCGCCAAAAGTCGGAGAGCCTAACAGCCACGGATTGTCAATCAGATCCTGTGTCCACATCTTCGGTTTGCAGATAATACCGGTGATCGGCATGATACCGCCGCCGAACGCCTTGCCGAAGGTCATGATATCAGGTGTCACGCCCTCCGCCTCACATCTCCACATCGTACCGGTACGTCCCATACCGGTCTGAATCTCATCAAAGATCAGCGCCACGCCGTACTCATCACAGATATCGCGTACTTCCTGCAGATACCCTGCCGGAGGAATGATGACACCGGCTTCCCCCTGAATGGGCTCTAAGATCACGGCTGCAACCTTCTCACCCACAGCAACAAGATTCCTGATCGCCTTGCGGACATCCTCCGCTACGCCGTACTCCACATGCTGTACCTGCTGTACCATGGGCGTATACGGGATCCTGTAAGTGGATTTGCCGCCCATGGAGATCGCTCCCATGGATTTGCCGTGGAAAGCTCCCACTGTGGAGATATACCATCTGCCGCCGGTAGCGATTCTTGCGAGCTTTAACGCCATCTCCACCGCCTCGGCGCCGCCGTTCGTAAAGAAACAGTACTGCAGGTCACCGGGCGTGATATCTGCAACTGCCTTTGCCAGATACCCTCTCAAGGGATCAAGCAATTCCTGGGAATGCAGCGCCTGATGATCCAACTGGGCCTTCACCACATCCATGATCTCCTGATTTCTGTGACCGCAGGTATAGATTCCGAAACCGCCGAGGCAATCAATAAACTTTTCACCGTTCAATCCGTAGCAGTAAGCGCCTTCATCCTCCCACTCAAGCACCGCGCCGCTCTCGGAGTCGGAGGAAACCGACTTCCTGTATTTCAGCCAGCCCGGGCTCACGTAGTTATCAAAATGATCAAGCGTGTCCGCCACCATCTGCTTCTTCTCTTCTGCCGGTATATCCTTACTGTCTGTCTTTATCAAAGAGATGACTCTGTCAAGATCCTTAATAACCTGTTGTTTCTCTGCCATTTTTTACCCTCTCTTTCTGCAACTCTGACCAGACAGGGGAGATCTATGCCTCCTACCCGCCGCACAAAAAAGCGTATCAATGCACTCACACATTCATACGCCCTTGTACAATAGTTTCTTAAGTTAGTTCCAGTTTACCAAGGAAACTAATATAAAACAACTACTATTTTTGACCAGATAATAATCTATTTCAATTATACCTACTTGTTTTTAAGTATTTATTTTGATAAAATAGCAGACAAACAACAGCGGATCGTTTCTTTTGCGAAAGGAATTGCACTCTATGGAAAAGAATAACTTTCTGATTATCAACGAGATCATCTATCATCTGTACTCGTGGGAAACCATGGAAGAATTGGCGAAAAAATTTTTTGCGGAACTGAAGTTGCTGATCCCTTTCAGCTATGCCAGCATCATTCTCTGCGACAGTTATCCGGACTCTCCGGAACTTTCCTTTCAGGAACCCATCTGTCATCCGGAACACTTCAAGGAAGCGGAACAGGAATACTTAAGATCTATCAAAGAAGATCCTATGCTGTGGATCCTGCATGCAAAGGAATCGAGGGTGCTCCGGGAAAGCGAACTGATCCAGGAAGAAAATCGCCTGAACTCCCCGCTGTATGTCCGCTGCTACCGCAAATATAACATCTACGATACCCTTCAGTATAC
Organism: Fusicatenibacter sp.; assembly: GCA_022766945.1. GTDB lineage: Bacteria > Bacillota > Clostridia > Lachnospirales > Lachnospiraceae > Fusicatenibacter. The sequence continues at coordinate 36,375 of JALEOU010000020.1, forward strand.
CATTGTCTATCAGCAGAAAATGCTCGGTGTGCTGACCCTGTTCCGCACGAGAGCGGACGGCAGCTTTACCGATGACGATATGTTCTTTATGCGTTCCCTGGGACTCCATCTTAACGCTGTAACTCACAGGCTGTGCGCCGCCTCCGTCCGGGGCCGCAGCACCGATGCAATTGTCTCCGGACTGCGCCGGAAATATCAGCTCACCGACCGGGAGGAGCAGGTTCTTGCACGCATCTATTCTTATCAGAACAATACAGAAATCGCAGAAGCCTTGCACATCAGCGAACACACTCTGCAGAAGCATATCCAGAATATCCTTCGCAAGACAAATGTATCCTCTAAATGGGAACTTCTGCGATTACAGTAAGATCATCTTAATCCATTTTATGAAGAACTACTCGTAAAGCTCACAGTAAATCTTATAGACTCTGTCTCTGTCAAGCTCCACAAAATTATTTGCCATGAGACGTCCCTCCTCCGATCGCGATGATCCGCTTATATTCTCCCTTCAGATCCCTATTTTACAGAGAGAGAACCTGCGGTGATACAACGTCCGGATTTTCTGTCAAATAGCAGGATATCGTTTCCACTGATGTTAAACCGATCCTTCTCACCGATCTGATACAGTGTACTGCCGAATACAACACCGGTCAGCAGATAATTGCCGACTGCGACTTTGATCGTGGACTCCATACCGGTAGGCATTGCGCCGTAGATCACACCCTCCATCTCTCCGTCCGGGGCAACCTTGATGCACTCGGGGCGGATACCGATCACAAAATCCTCATTCGTGATCACAGGCTCATCCTCCTGAATGCTGTAATCGCTCTCATCGACCTTGCTGATGTGATATTTGAATACCTCATCCTTATTTCCCTTCTCCACAGCCTTCTTGTCTGCCATGAGGGTTTTCCTTGCCTCTGCCGCTTTCGCCTCATCCGCATCCCTTTCAGCGAACCAGTCATCCAGCTTCAGATTGTCGTTCGGTGTGAATACCGCTTTCTTGCCGTCAAGAATGGACAGTTCCAGACTGTCTCCCTTCTGAACGCCCTTCGCCTCCACAAAATTGATGGACGGATTGCCGACGAAATCAGCGACAAACAGATTCTTCGGACGGTTATATACATCCAATGGCGCATCATACTGCTGCAGCACACCGTTATTGATCAGGCAGATCTTGGTGGCAAGCGTCATGGCTTCCATCTGGTCATGTGTTACATATACGAAGGTGCTGCCCGTCTCCAAATGAAGTCTCTGCAGCTCATATCTCATCTCCAGACGCAGCTTTGCATCCAGGTTGGACAGAGGCTCATCCATGAAGAGTACCTGAGGTTCGGGTGCCAGAGTCCTGGCAATCGCCACACGCTGCTGCTGTCCTCCGGAGAGTTCTGCCGGATATCTGTCCATGAACATTCCGATCTTTACGATTCTGGACACTCTGCGCACGGAGAGATCCACTTCCTCCTTCGTCAGTTTCCTGACGCTTGTAACCGGCTTGCCATCTCTGATAATGGCAAAATCTTTATCTAAAATCTCCCCTTTATCCTTGTGAGCCTTCTTTAAAGTTTCCAGCTCGTGCTCCATCTGTGCGGACTTCTCCTTTGCCGCACTCTCAACATCTGACGCCTCATGCAGCTTCATGCCGAACAGCTCTTTTGCTGTATAGATAGAGAGTGTGTATGCATCAATCAGCTTCAGATAAACTTTCGCCATATCGAGCTTGCCGTTTTTGTCACGGCACTCTTCGATCAGCTTTACGTACTCCTTCGGATTCTTCAACGCTCCGATCAGGGAGGTCAGCTTCTTTGCCTGAAAATCGTATTCCGGGAGCTCCTCCTTGATATTGCTCAGACCGAAGGAAATGTTCTGATATACTGTCATGTTAGGCCATAATGCGTAGTTCTGGAACAAAAAACCCACCTTACGCTTGTTGGGGGGAATATTGATTCCTGCCTCACTGTCAAACACTACCTTGTCGCCGATCATGATCTGCCCGCTGGTAGGCGTTTCCAGTCCCGCGATCATACGCAGTGTCGTTGTCTTGCCACAGCCGGAGGGTCCCAGCAGTGTAATAAAGGAATTGTCCGCGATGTCCAGATCAAGATGGTCTACCGCATAAAATTTTCCCCATCGTTTTGTCACATTTCTCAATTTAATTTCTGGCATGTTATTTTCCTCCAATACCTTCATCCAGGCTTGCACCGGTAATCTTATTTACTAATGTGTTGCAGATCAGGATCGTAACGATCAGGATCAGGTTGATGGCGCTTGAGAATGCATATAAGCCCATCTCATCAAAATAGTCAAGTGTCGTTGACAGGATAAAGCCCTGTGTACACAAGAGCAGGAACAGTGACAGCTCTCTAAGACAGGTCATGAACGGAAGCATATATCCGCTGATAATCGACGATTTCTGGATCGGAATGATGATCCTGAACATCCGCTTGAACCATGACAGATCCTGTATGATCGCTGCCTCCTCGATCTCGCCGGAGAGCTGCAACATGGAATTGAGCGCCGCCCTGCTGGCGAAGGGTATGTATTTCACCGTACCTACGATAATCAGTAACGCGTAGGTGTTAAACAGGTTGATCTTCTCATTCGAGAACAGGATAAAGAACGCTGCTCCCACTGCAAGAGACGGCATCAGGTAAGGCAGGAATGCCATGTTGTTCACGTAATTTGCCCATTTGCTTCTTCTGTTCTTAGATACCGCATATCCGATTAATGTTCCAATGGTTCCTGCAACCAGCGCACAACAGATTGCTACAAGCATCGTACCGCCGAATGCCTTCCATATCATCTTGTTGAACAGGATACCTGACTGTCCATAGAGTGCACCCGCGTCATTGCCTCTGGTAAGCCACCATTTTGTTGTCAGATTACTCAGATTGCCTGTGTACAGGAAGCTGTAATCTCCGGGGTTTGGCAGGAATGTCTCGATCGCAAAGGAGAGGATCGGGAAAATACTGGTGAAGAATGTGATAACGATCAGTACGATACCGATCAGGTATTTTCCTACTTTGCCAAGATTGATCTTGGAGATCTGACCGGATTTACCGGTAACGGTCGTATAACTCTTTCTGCTCTTGAGGCTCATCTGATTCATGCCCAGGATCAGGATACCGAAGATCATCATGATGATCGCAAGGATACTCGCTTCACCTGTATACTTGGAGTTCATGGACACGTACTTTGTGGAGAGTGTCGTCAGACCCAGATAATGCGGTACGGGGTAACTGCCCATCGCGCTTCCGAATACCAGCAGGATCGTGGACAGGATCGCCGGCTTCACCATCGGGAGTGTCACTCTCGTCATGATCTTCCACTTGGGTGTATCAAGGATTGTTGCCGCCTCCTCAAGGTTGGCATCCATGTTGCGGAAGATACCGCCGATCATGATATAAGCAAACGGTGCGTAATGCAGACCCAGCACGAGGGCACAGGGCAGAAGTCCCTGACACCACCACTTGGGAGCCATGAAGCCGAACAGGGAAGCCAGCAGACCGTTGGAGGTTCCCGTCACTGCATTACTGTTGAAAAGGTTCTGCCATACAACCGCCAGTGTCCACTGGGGCATGATGTATGGGAAAATAAAGATTGAACTCAGATATTTCTTAAATTTCAGATTGGTTCTTGTGATCAAGAACGCAAACAAGCCGCCGAATACAATGGAAATCAGACAGGTAAACACTGCCAGAAGCACTGTATTGATCATAGGTGTCCAAAGATTCGTCTTCGCCAGCTTACTGGTAAAAAGATCCGTGTAATTGACGATCGAGTATCCGGCTGCCCTTCCCGTGAGGTGGGCGTCTATCGTGCCGGGATGAATCTTGAAGGTATCCTGTATGATTGCAACGATCGGCGCCACTGTAGAAAATGTTGCCGTGATGCCGAACAAAAGCAGGATCACATTCTGCGGCTTGGAAAAATAAGTTTTCAGTTTATTCAAATAAATAGCCATTGACTTATTTTTGGTTGTCTGTTCCATAAAATTCTCCTTAAAAATGCTTCAAAGGTGTTTGACCACCTTTGAAGCTGTTGCCTTTATTGATTTTGGGCCATTTCTTTATTTCTACTCTGCAGCCTCACCCTCACTGTACTTTGTCAAAAGCTCGATCCAGCTTCCTACTGTGAAGGATACGGATGCGCAGTACTCAGGATCCTCTAATACCAGTTCGCCGTCTGTGGTCCACCAGTCATATCCTCTGTCGTTCTTTGCATCAAACACAAGGTTTCCGCTCTCGTCGTAGCCGCCCTTGCTGTGATTGTATGTAGTCTCGATCGCTGTCGCCACCTGAGGATTTGCGGAATAACCGCCCATATCCTTGCCCCATGCGCTGAAGCCGTCCTCGGTACAAGTCATATATGCGATAAATGCACATGCTGTCCAGGGAAGAGGGCTGTTCTCGGTAACGAACAGGTAATGGCAGTAGCCATAGCCGCCGATGCCCTTGTAGCCATCCTGATATGCAGCTACGTTGATATTGTTTACAGATACACCTGCAGACTCCTCTACGGAACGAAGCTTGGAGTATACAAGGAGACCAGCCTGATCTGTTGCGGAATCGGTAACGAGTGTGTTACAGATCGGTCCGTCGTCTGTCTGTGCATTGTAGCTCTCTACCCACAGTTTGATCCATGCCAGAGCATATTTGCCGTCTGCGCCAAGTCCGAGATCTGCCGCCTCAGACTCCATCTCGTTGATGGTCGGCTGGAAATATGCCTGTTTGTCAGCGTCAAGCGCTTCGTATGCTTCCTTCAGCCATGCTGCATATTTGTCTTCTGTCAGCATGTACAGGAAGTTCTTGCCAACGATCTCGGAATCGATGTCCATGTAAAGCGCATGTACGCCTTCTCCGACGAAATCCCAGCAGTTCGTGTACTGTGCGCTGCCTGTGTTGTTGTACATGAATACCTTATTCAGTGTCTGCAAAGGAAGGAAGCCTGTCACTGCATCCGGTGTGGTTCCGTTTGCCTCTGCCCATTCCTTCGGAATGAAGGTATCGAGGATTCCCGTCTGTACCATCTTGGACTCGATCTGATTGCCATCCTGGATCAGTGTCATGGCAAATGTACCTGTATCCTTCAGGGAATCTGCTGTCAACTGCTCAAAAATCTTGTTGTTCTTCGGCTGCTGCCACTCGAATTCCATATTGTAGGAAGGATCGATGGACTGCAGATATTCGATGAATAACGGAAGGGCTGTCTTACCACGGCTGGAGTTTCCTACACCGTAGAATGTCTGTCCATTGGACTCCTCGATAGCCTTCTGTGCCAGCTCCTCGAGTGTCATGCCCTCTGCCTCTTTGATGATCTTCTGTGTCTCTGTGAGATTTGCCTCATCTACGGCTGCAGGCTCAGCTGCCTCTGCCGATTCTGTTCCCTCAGACTGTGCTGCTGCCGGCGCATCTGTGGACGGTGCTGCTGTGTCTGCCGCACCGGATCCGCATCCGGCAAGTGTTGCTGCGATCATACATCCCGCAAGCAGTAACGATAATACCTTCTTTTTCACTTTTTCTTCCTCCTGTTTCATTTCAGACAACAGATTATGTGGTTTTGTTCTGTTGCCGCAAATTGTGTGAATGAGTTACCTCATATCATTATTATATGGGCTGATTTCAGGATTAGAAACGGGACAAAACTGTTGTTTCTTTTGAATTTCTGATAATCTGCACAGGTATTTCTGCGATTTTCACATCAGAATATACAAAATCCACAGCGCGTTTTCCGCACTGTGGATTTCCTGTTATCATATTTAACAAATCAACATTTCCACAAGAATCACTGACTCCTGTCCTGATATTCCGACGGTGTCACTCCCGCAATCTTCTTAAAGATCGTGGAAAAATAGGTGATATCCTTATATCCCACCATCTCAGCCACCTCATACACCTTATACCGGCAGTTCTGAAGGAGTTTCATCGCCGACCGGATCCGGTAGCGGGTGATATAGGCGTTGATCGTATAATCCGTCTCTTTCTTGAAAATATGGCTCAGATGACCTTCGCTCAATCCCAGGGACTCTGCTATCTTCCTGACGCTTATGTCATATTCTCCGTAATGCTCTTTGATGTAATTCAGCGCCTCTGTCACGTATTTGCTCTTCTCGCCTTTTTGGATGGAGGAATGTGACAACACGTCCTGCTCATGGGCGGCATCACCCTCCAGCTTCTTTGCCTCCAATTTGTTTTTGACCGCGAGAACCGTTTTCTCCAGTTCCCCGTCCTCAAAGGGTTTCAGCAGATAATCGGAAGCGGACAGTCTGATCGCGCTCTGCGCATAGGAGAAGTCACTGTAAGCCGTAAGGAAGATCACATGAGTGTCATTTCCCTCATCGCGCAGCCTGGTGAGCATCTCGATCCCGTCCATCTTAGGCATACGGATGTCGCATATAATCAGATCAGGGCGGTATCTGCGTGCCGCTTCCAGACCTTCCTCCCCGTTGGACGCCTCCGCCACCACCATACAGTCGAGCGCATTCCAGTCCGTCTCCATCACAATGCCCCTTCTCACGAGGCTCTCATCATCCACGACCAAAATCTTAAACATAACCTTCCCCCTTAGTCACCCTGCCTCTACATCACTCTCTCCACCGGCAGGGAAATCCGGATCCTGGCGCCACCGGATTCCAGATTCTCCGCAAACAGACCATACTCCTCCCCATAGTACAACCGGAGGATCGTATCCACATTATAGAAACCGATATGACCTTTGAGCCGCTCCCGATCCCTGTCACGCAGAAGCGCAAGAACCGCTTCCTCTATGCCGCAGCCGTCATCACTCACATCGATATACAATTTTCCCTCTTCTTCATATACATAGACAAAGATGTGCCCATGCTCCCGCTCCTTCAGTCCGTGGATAATCGCATTCTCCACGATCGGCTGAACGATCAGTTTCGGAACGATGCAATCCTCAAGCTCCGTCGGCACTTCGATATCATAAGAGAAGTTCCCGTCAAAGCGGATCTTCTGGATCTCCATATAAGCACTGACCAGATTCAGTTCCTCCTCCAGCTTCACGAATTTCGCTTCCGATATACTGGTGCGCAGGATCTTCGCAAGCCCGGAGGCCAGTGTCGCAAGCTCCGGCACATGGTGCGACTTCGCCGTCCACTTGATTGTATCCAACGTATTATATAGAAAGTGCGGGTTCAGCTGCGCCTGCATCATGGCGATATTGCTGTCATTGAGTTCCGCCTGCTGCCGTATCTGCAGCGCGATATTTTCTTTCAGTTCCCGTGCCATCACGTCAAAACTGCCGGAAAGCTGTCCCAACTCATCTTTCCGATGACTCCTAAGCTGTACATCCAGATCACCGTTCTCCACCCGGTGCATCGCCTCCGAGAGTTTCTTCACAGGAGCTGTCAGATAATTGCTCATGATGCCTGCCGCCAACAGGCACAGCAGGAAACTGGCAAACGCCATCATTACCATCACGCCGATCATCGTATTGATCACATCCCCTGTAAAGATCGGGCTCCTGCCAAGCACGACATACAGTCCTGTCTCCGCCATCGGTGAGATATAGAAAGTGATCCCGTCCGTCGTCTGCTTCAGATTCTCCCCCGCCATGCGCCTTGCGCGCAGCGCCTGCGCCAGCTTCTCCTCCTTCGCCGTTCTGGTGCTGTACACATCTTCCCAGTAACTGTCCAGGATCGCGATACCGTTTTGCTCATCATATGTCCCTGCCAGCAGCGTTTCAAAATGTGCTTTCGTCACATCAACAACCACAAATCCGAGACACTCCTCCGTCTCATCCATGATGGCAAGCGCTCCCTGCAGACACACATTCTCAGATGTGCGATACTGTGACACCCTTCTGAGCGTCAACTCATCAGGATGTGTTCTCGCCACCTTCAATATCCCCCAATAGGACGGCAGATCCTCCGCCACTCCCTGCGGCGATGTCGAGAACCGACAGTTTCCCTCCGCGTCATAGATATCAAACTGTGCAATCTCTCGAAATGCCTGCGTCTTATCATACAGTTCCATATATGCCCTGTTCTTTAACCAGCTGTCCGACTCCGTGATACCCCTCAGAATCACAGGATCCCCCATGATCTGTTCCGAAATTTCCCTGACATCATCAAAGTAATCCAGCATGGTGTCTTCCACCGTCTTAAGCTGTACGGCCGTCTTCCTCTCATAGTCCTGTGAGATTCGCTTCTCCAGTGCACTTATCAGAAAACATCCCGATATCACGAGCGGAACCAGAGCGACAGCGGTAAAGCACAGGAACAATTCTCTTTTAAACGATTTCCTGATAAAAGCCTTCATGCTTATTTCCAAACTTCTCCTATCGTTTCAGCCGATCCCAGCTGTCCAGGATTTCCTCTCTGTGCTCCTCCGAATACTCCAGATCATACCTGACTTCCCTGATATCATCCTCGCTGTCCGTCTTGCGCACGCTCCTGCGGCACAGCCTGTCCTCCAGCAGTTTCTGCACATCCTCGCTGACCGTGAACTCTAAAAACAGTTCCGCATTCTTCTCATGAGGCGCTCCCTTGATAATTGCGCATCCGTCAGGCACGGCAGTCGTCCCCTCCATCGGATACACCATGCCGATATCGGCATTCCCCGCCATCTCCTTGAGTGTCGTCTCTTCCAGCGCGATTCCCACAAGCTGTGTTCCCGCTATCACCTGATCCAACACATCTCCCGATCCGGACAGTACATTTCCATCCAGATTGGAGACAAACTTCTCCAGTACTTCCTCCTCCGTCATATCCTCAGACAGCAGCTGGATCATCGTAAGCAGCGCCGTGTAACAGCTTCCTGATTTCTCCGGATCCGCAAAGGCGATCTCTCCCTTCCACCTGGAATCCAGCAACTCTTTCCAGCTTCTGGGCGTGCCCGCCGGGAAAACGAGCTTACTGTTATAAACGATTACGATCGGTAGTCTGGAAAACACAGTATAACGGTCATCCGGAGACGCATATGTCTGATCCAGCTGATCATACTGACTGCTTCTGTACGGAACAAAGCAGTCCTTATATGCCTCCAGACTGTCCACACCGCCGCCGAACATGATATCTCCCGAGTTTTTCCCTTTCTCTTCCCCGATCCGTTCCAGAAGTTCGTTGGTGCCGCCCGAGACAACCTCCACCCAGATCCCGGTCCGCTCCTCAAACTCTCTGATGATCGGTCCATAGATCTCTTCCTTATGGGAAGTATAGATCACCAGCTTATTGTCCTCTTCCAGATAATATTCATCTCCATCCTCCTGCTTCCCGCAACCGGCGGTCAACGCAAACAGCAAAACCACTGCCAAAAGCTGTGATACTCTCTTTTTCATGTAATCGGTTCCTTTTATATTTGTTCTGTGCTTATTATAACATAGAAAAATCAGAGTCGAAAATAGAATTTCAGATATGACAAATGCAAAAACCGTGCGCGCCGCTTCGAGCAAAACCAATACACGTTACCTTTACAGTTAACTCAGTCCAGGCACCCTCACGGCACATGAAAAATCCTGTTTAGTGCTGCTTTGTTCCCAACCTGACACGGTTCACAGGCATCCATTGCGTAAGACCCGGACTTCAACGCCACTTATAAAGGGCAGCTGTATCAGTCAAAGCCCTCAGCCGGCGCATCACCCCTGCTATAGCGGATTGCAGGTACAGGGCACCGCTAACGCCCCGGCTGCACGGCTTTATTAGTATACTTTGTTTTATTCGGACTGTCAACCGTCCGGCAATATACTGCCAAACAGACTATTTCTCCGTTGCTTTCTCCGCATATTTTTCGGCTTTCAGCCGCTGTCTGAGCTCCTTGAAAAATTCCTTGAGCATATTGCTGCACTCATCTCCCAGGACGCCCTCCGTGACCTCCACCTGATGATTGAAGCGTGGCTCCTGCAGGATATTGAGCACTGAGCCCGCACAGCCCGCCTTCTCATTGCGGCAGCCCATCACCACGCGCGGAATCCGTGCCTGCACGATGGCACCAGAACACATCTGGCACGGCTCCAGGGTCACATACAGCGTACACTCCTCCAGACGCCAGTCCCCCATCTCCTTACTCGCCTTCCTGATCGCCGTGATCTCCGCATGGGCCAGTGTACTCTTGTCCGTATTTCTCCTGTTATATCCCCGTCCTATGATCCTGTCCTGATAAACGATCACGCACCCGATGGGAACCTCCCCCAGCGCATACGCTTTCCTCGCCTGCCTTACGGCCTCCCGCATATATTTTTCATCCTGTGTCATCGCCCGCATTGCTGCATTCCTTTTCGCTTTCTATCATTTTTCTATGAAAAATTATAGCACAAATTACCGTCTTTTGCATGCTGCACAGATCCGACAAAAACACTTTTATTGCGGCACCGATGTGCCTCGCCTGCGGTAAAAAACCAGCCCCGCCGCATCCGCAAGGATCCAGCCGACCGGAATCGAGCACCAGATCGCCACCACACCGAGCGGCGTATTCGGCGCCAGCGCATAAGACACCACCACCCTTGTCCCCAGCGATATGACTGTGAGGATCAGGGAAATGTGCGGTCTGCCAATCCCTCTGAAATACCCGTACCACAGGAACAGAATGCCGATCCCCACATACATCGCACCCTCAATCCGCAGATATCTCACGCCCTCCGATAAGATCAGGACTTCCTCCGCATCCACAAATATCCGCATCAGATCTCCCGCAAAAATCCAGATCAGAACGGAAATGATCACACAGAAGACAGCCGATGATGCCACAGCGATATGCGTCCCCCTGCGAATACGGTCTTCCTTTTTCGCACCGCAATTTTGTGAAACAAACAGAGAATAGGCGTTCCCAAATTCCTGTGCCGGCATATAAGCGATCGTGTCAATCTTGACCGCAGCGGCAAACGCCGCCATCACCACCGTACCGAAGCTGTTGACCAGCCCCTGGATCATCAGAATCCCGAAATTCATGACGGACTGCTGGATCCCCGTCGCCACATCATTGGCGATGATCTCCCGAAGCCTTCTCAGACTCAGGCTGCTGTCGCCTCTGTGCTGCCTCAGCAGCGGAAGCTTCCTCATGGAATAAACCATGATCCCAATGCCTGCCAGCGCCTGTGCAATGACAGTCGCCCACGCAGCACCGCTCACGCCCATCCGCAGTCCCATGACAAACCAAATGTCAAGCACAATGTTCGTCACAGAGGATACCGCCAGAAAAATAAGCGGCATAACGGAATTGCCCATGCCACGCAGCAGATACGAATAAAAATTATAGAGAAAGACAAAGAATATCCCCACAAACACAACCATTACATATTCCCGCGCCATGGTCATCAGCTCCTGCGGTGTCTGAAGCAATCGCAGGATCAGGTTCATCCCCGGATAAATGATCAGATAGACAACGCCCGTTACCGCAAGGATAAACCGGAAGGATAGTGATATGTCCTCCCGCAGCTTCCCCTGATCCGCTGCGCCATAGTCCGCAGAAAAAAATGCGCCGCTCCCCATGCAGAGCCCGATGATAATCGAGGTAATAAAGATCATCAATGTGTAGGCAGAGCCGACGGACGCCAGCGCGTCAGGCCCGATATATCTGCCGACGATCAGCGTATCCGCAAGGTTATAGATCTGCTGCAAAAGATTACCTGCGATCATTGGCATGGAAAATCCGATCAGTTTCCGGAAGATTGACCCTTCCGTCAAATTGACTTCTCTCAAAAGATTCTCCCCGCTTTCCTTAAAATGTTATAGCTCTATCCGGTCTGCCACATAACAGATCCATCCGTTTTCCGCGGCGTATTCCTTAGCTGCCCTTTTTACTCCGGCATCTGTTGCGTATTCCAAAGTGTATACCTCATATCCGTTTTCCGACACAAGTTCAAGATAATCTTTCATATATGCTCTGACCTCTTTCGTACTGATGCCGCACTTATTTTTCTCAAAGTCATAAGAGGTATATACCTCCTCCTGATTTACACCATCGAAAATATGTCCGCACTCCTCGCCGGATTCTATATATCTCGTTACGAAAACATCTCCGCCATTGATAATGACATCCTTGTCAAGATATTGCAGTTCCATCAATATTCTGCAGATGCCTTCATAGATTTCTTCTCCCGGATATTGATCATACACATCTGTATTGTCAACGAAAAAGCCGTCAAACCCTTTTTGTTCAAGTTCCCCGGCTCTTGCGATCATGAAATCCTGCCATTCTTTTTTCGACACATCAATCCATCTCTCCTCCGGCCAGTTATCATATGTTCCAAGCGTATCCTCCAGAAAAGTATCATAATACTTCCTGAAATTTTCCAATGAGCCTATATTCAGATAACTATAGATCTTCTTTACGCCCTTCTCTCTAAGGTAAGTCAGATCCTCGGCCGAGAAATACTCTCCATCGATCACGAGAATGTCTGCTTCCGGAAATTCTTCTATCTCAGAGGAATCCTCTCCCAGCAATACTACATATTCGAAATGTTCTTTCTCTTTGGAGCATGCAGCCAGACTGCACAGTACACTTATCAATATCAGGAAACCTGACAGAAGCCTTCTATCCATATCATTCACTCTTTCTTTTCATCCTCCCGAGCTCCGGAATCATGGTCGCTGTCATCGTGATAAAACATGCCAGACCGCCGATGACGTTGGAAACAGGCTCTGCAATAAAGACTCCATCTGTTCCCATGTCAAATGCAAACGGAAGCAGGTAAGTCAGCGGAACCACCATGATCACTTTGCGGAACAGGCTGAAAAAGATCGCCTGCCTCTTTTTATTCAGTGCCTTAAAGACAGTCTGCCCGGAATACTGCAGCGCCTGAAAGACAAAAGCAAAGAAATATAAATGGAGTGGGCGCAGCGCAAGCTGCTGCAGCGCGGTATCATCACTGAAGATTCTGATAAACAAAAGCGGAAGTTTTTCAATGAAAATCCACATCAGACAGGTGTATACGATCGCTGTTACCGACATGAAAACAATGGCATCCCGGACTCTTTTCGGTCTCTGAGCACCATAATTATAGGAAATTGTCGGCGACGTCCCTTCCGTGATCGCCATGATCGGCGTGTCCAGAATCTGCCTTACTGAGGAAATGATCGTCATGACAGACACATAGAGCGCCCCGCCGGTTCTCATCAATACGCTGTTACAGGCAATTGACACTAAGGAATTCGTACACTGCATGACAAAGGGCGACATTCCGAGGCTGATAATATCTTTTGCATAGGGAAATGTAAAAAAATTCCGGAAGGAAATCCTGAATTCATTGCCGGGTCCCAGAAGGAACTTAAGTACAAACAGCGCGGATAACAGCTGTGAAACCACCGTCGCGGCAGCCGCTCCGTTTACCCCAAAGTCCAGTACAAAGATAAAGATCGGATCCAGTATGATATTGGCAACAGCCCCTATCAGCACGGATTTCATACCGATCGTGGAATAACCCTGCGCGTTGATGTAGGGATTCATGCCGGTAGCGATCATGATAAATATCGTTCCGATCAGATAGATTCTTATGTAAGGAACCGAGAAGACAAGTTCGTCTGCGGTCGCGCCGACAACCGATAAGATCTGCGGGGCAAACAGCTCGCAGAATGCCATGAGAACCGCACCCACAACGATCTCCAGACGAAATGCCGTGTTCAGCACGTCGCCTGCTCTCTTTCTGTCGTTTTTCCCAAGGTTGATGGAAAACAGCGGAGCGCCGCCGAGACCGAACATATTCGTAAAACCACCGATCAATATGATAATGGGAAAGCAGAGGCCTATGGCGCCGAGCGCCTGTGTGCCGCAGCCTTCGATCCTGCCGATATAGATGCGGTCTACGATATTGTATAAAAGACTGATGACCTGCGCGACCAGCATCGGCAGAGAGGTCTGTACCATATTTTTGATAATGGAGTCATTCTCGAAATCTACTTTTTTCATCGTATTCCCGCCATCCGCATCCGTCAAATTTAACAAACCTATTATAGCAGGATTTCTCAAAGCTTTACAATGATCTGTTCTATTTACATGTCAGATCCTTCAACCGCCATATTGCCCGGCGGCTCCCGATGGTCTATACTGTAATGAAGAATCAGAAAATGATATTTTTGTAGAAAACAACAGAGATGTGAAAGGACTCGACAGAACTTATGGAAATCTATGGTCTGAACAAAACCACATTGCTGGATTACCCCGGAAGGGTTGCCTGCACGTTGTTCACCGGCGGGTGCAATTTCCGGTGTCCGTTCTGTCAGAACAGCGAACTGGTGCTGTGTCCGGATACGCAGCCTGTCCATCCGGAACAGGAATTGTTTGCGTTCCTGGAGAAAAGAGCGGGCATCCTCTCCGGCGTGTGTATCACCGGAGGCGAACCGACGCTGCAGCCGGATCTGCCCGTGTTTATTCAAAAGATCAAAGCCCTCGGCTATGCGGTGAAGCTGGACACGAACGGCGCCCGCCCCGATGTCCTGAGGCACTTACTGGAAAAAGGACTTGTGGACTATATTGCAATGGATATCAAGAATGCGCCGGGCAGATATCCGGAGACAGCAGGAATCCCCGGTCTGGATATCTGTTCCATTCAGGAATCCGTGTCTCTCATCAAGGACATCGGTCTTGACTATGAATTCCGCACTACGATCGTAAAGGAACTGCACTCAGAAGATGACATCCGTGTCATAGGAGAATGGCTTGCGGGATGCAAGGCATATTATCTGCAATCGTACCAGGATTCAGAGACTGTGCTGCTCCCCGGTTTTCATGCCCATGATGAGAGTACACTGCAACACTTTGTGAAAGTCCTGCAACAGTGGATCCCGAACACGCAGCTACGTGGGATATGATGATACCGGGCTCAAAATGTCATACATTCGTACAGCGCAATCCGTGGCATCATCATCTTTATCATCATATTTCCACCCGTCTCATATAATATCCGAAGGCACCTGCCGGTGTCCGCCGTGCAGTATCCTCTTTCTTTGCAGCCATGCTCTCTGTATGTGTCAATCCGGTCACACCGCTGTTTCTCTTCTGATCTGATACCTGGAATCCCTCAAACCCAAACATGACAGCGACCATCTTTTCCCGCTCATAATATGCGCCCGGCACGCCGAGGTAATAGATCTCACCCATCGGATCTTCTTTTCTTCCGAGAATGATATGATGATAATTATAGAAGCCATGCAGGAGGAAGCTGTTGCTGACCAGGTTCTGGTATTCCTTGCGCAGCACGACAAAATCTCCCGGTGTGATCGATACGTAATCCTCCTTGCTGCCAAAAGGATGACACACAGGATACAATGCACAGAGCTGCTGCCATTTATCCTCAGAGATGGGCGTGGACGGCTCCTGTATCTTTTGCACATTCCGCGATACCGGCATATGTATCTCCGCCGTCTCATGTGGTCTCTCCGTCACCGTCTCATCCGCTTTCGGCAGATCTGATCTCTGAGTTTCCGTCTCCGGTACTTCCCGCTGATCCACTTGCAATGTTGCCCATGCAGCGTCTTCCCGCTGCACCACCTCAGGCACCTTCACTTCCGCCACATTTCGCCTCGCCGGTTCCTTTATTTCCTTCACCTTCAGTTCCTGTGCCGTAAGCGTACTTTCCTCTTTCCTTCTCTGCTCCCGTTCCTCTGTATTCTTCCCGATCTGCTCCCAGTGCCAGGTGGTCTGACAGTAGCGCTCATCATCCAGCGCGATCTGCAGTCCGGTGATATCAAATACCGACAGCCCTGCGCCATCCATATCTCCCGCATAGTAGCAGGCATTGTAATAGCCTGTCCCTCTGTCCAACGGAAACCTCCCGAGGGAAGCGCTCCTGCTGCCGAGAGAACGGATCTCGCACAGTCTGCTCTCCGTACAGGGCAGTCCTCGCAGACGCAGATCCATAATCACTTTATCGTTGTGAACCAGCACCTTTACATGCCCTCCGTTTTTTACTCTGCAGCCATATTCATAATACTCAAAATAGGAAATAAACTTCTTGAAATAAGACAACCCTGTTCCCTCCCGTCATAGAATCAAACTCTCTATGACTACTATATGCGGAAACAGGGCTATTCATGACAATAGACAATCAATATTCTGTGGATTCCAGATATTGAATATAATTTGATACCATCAGAGCAATCTTAAAGGTCAACGCATCCTCAAACACTCTCATGTCAAGCCCCGTAACCTTCTGCAGCTTCTCAATCCGGTAAACCAATGTATTTCTGTGCACGTAGAGCTGTCTTGAAGTCTCTGAGATATTCAGATTGTTCTCAAAGAACTTCTGCACCGTGCTGAGGATCTCTTCATCGATCTCCTTCGGCAACGTATCGCTTCCAAATATTTCGCGGATAAAGATCTGGCAAAGATTCAACGGGAGCTGATAGATCAGACGGCCAATACCCAGCGTATTGTACGCCATCACACTTTTCCCAGCATAAAAGATCTTGCCGACATCCAGCGCCATCTTAGCCTCTTTATAGGACTTTGACACATCCTTCAGCTCGTGAACAATCGTTCCGTAAGCAACCTTGGCATTGATCATCGCCTCGGAATTGATCATATCCACGATGGTGTTTGCGATCGCTTTGCACTCATTGTAGCTCTCGCCTCCGCCAAGCGCCTTGATCAGTACAATGTTCTTTTCCTCAACGGCAGTCACATAATCACCGCTCTGGGAAGAGAACAGGCTCTTCAGAAGTTCCATCAACTCGCCGTCACCCTCCGGTTCGATCAGGAAAACGACACGGTCAACATCCGCCTGTATATGTAACTTTTTCGCACGGTTATAAATATCAACTAGCAGCAGGTTATCCAGTAAAAGATTCTGAAAGAAATTATTGCGGTCGAATTTCTCACGATATGCCGTGAGAAGCTGTCCCATATGACTCACAGCGATCTTGCCGATCATATAGGCATCGTCGTTTCCCTTTGCCATGAGCAGATAGGCCGGTTCCCCGTCATCGAATACCTTAAAGAGATGACAGCCGCCGATCACCTGACTGTCCGCCGCCGAATCGGCAAATTCACGTAACAGTCCGTGTGACAGTTCCGTATATTCAAAGGTAGAAGCGATCACCTGCCCCTGCATATCCATCACACTCAGATCTATCTTGGAAATTCCTCTCAGTTCATCAATACTCGCCTGTATCACCTGGCTGGATAACATACCTTCACCCCTTATCTTCCCCTTGACCGGCAACCATGATCTCGATGACCCGATGAAGGTTTTTAATGCTTACATGTTTATGGTTCCCACCAAATTCCCCATCCAGAGTCCATGCCACATCTTCCGCCGACTCAAAGCGAATCTCCCTCGCCTTGAAGGAATACATACACTGTGCATCTATATTTCTGCTCACAAGAGCAGTCATGATCTGGTTCAGTTCGAGAATGTCTTTTGGTTTCCGGATCAGTGTCACTTCAAACACACCGTCATCCAGTTCGACGTATTTACCTGTAATCTTCCGGAAACCTCCCACCGAAACGGAATTCGTGACCATACCGAAGAGGAATTCATCCTCGATACAGATATCGTCATAAGAAACCTTCATCGGATACGTCCGGTAAGCGGACAGACTTCTCATTCCCTCCAGCAGGTATGCCAGATGTCCCAGCACATTCTTGATCTCCTGCGGCGTCTCATACGACACCTCCGTAAGCAGACCAAATGCCGCAATATACACAAAACTGTCCTGATTGAATGCACCCGCGTCACAGGCATATTTCCTGCCGTTTACCGCAATCTCAGCCGCTTTCAACATGTTCCGGGGAAGTCTTAAACTCACTGCAAAATCATTCGTGCTTCCCGCCGGAATATATCCGACCGGTATCTGTCTGCCGGAAGCCAGAATGCCGGT
The DNA here is from genome assembly GCA_022766945.1 of Fusicatenibacter sp. Classification (GTDB taxonomy): domain Bacteria; phylum Bacillota; class Clostridia; order Lachnospirales; family Lachnospiraceae; genus Fusicatenibacter. The sequence continues at coordinate 54,148 of JALEOU010000020.1, forward strand.
TACCACTTCATCTAACGTCCCATCTCCGCCGCTGCAGACGATCATGCTGAATCTTGGATCCCTGTCTCTGGCTGCACACATTGCATCTCCGTGCTTTTCCGTGGGAGATACCGTCACGACGTATCCCGCACGGGAAAGCACTGCAATAATGTCCATCAGTCTGTTCCGGATCCGTCCTTTTCCCGCATTGGGATTATAGATAAACAGTAAATCCTTTTTCATGATCTATCTTTATGAAGCCTCTCCAATCAAAAACTTCTCGATACCTTCCAGTGCCTTCTCCTCATCTGTGCCGTCGCAGACGATCGTTACAGTCTCGCCGTTGTCCAGTCCAAGGCTCATCATACCCATAATGCTTTTTGCATTCACTCTCTTATCTTCCGTCTCAAGATGTACGGTACTCTCATACTGGCTTGCCACCTGTACCAATACAGCGATCGGTCTTGCCTCCAGACCTCCGTCAAGTTGGATTTTCACAGATTTTTTTGTCATAACTTTTCCTCCCTGTCGCGTATTCCTTCCGCGATCTCACTGATTTTACGCAATCTATGATTAACACCGGATTTTCCTACCGGTGGATCAATATACTGTCCCAGCTCCTTTAACGGTGCATCGGCATATTCCAACCGGATCTCCGCCATCTCCCTCAGATTCTCCGGCAGGCTCTTAAGTCCTACCGTGTTCCGGATCAGGATGATATCTTCAATCTGTCTCGTAGAGGCATTTACCGTCTTGGTGATATTGGCCGTCTCACAGTTGACTCTCCTGTTAATGGAATTGCGCATCTCTTTGACAATACGGAGATTCTCCAGATTCATCAGCGCCCTGTGAGCCTCCATCACATTCAGGATATCCACGATCCCGGAGCCCTCTTTCATATATACCACATGGTGATTCTTCCTGATGATGCTTCGCGCTTCCACATCAAAATCCTGAATCACACTCTTAAGCTGCTCAGCCTGGCACTCTGTGCCACAGACAAATTCCAGATGGTAACTCTTCTCCGGATCACTCATGGATCCGGCAGCAAGATAAACGCCCCTCAGATACGCCCTCTTACAGCAGGCATTCTTGATCAAAAGCGGATGTACTTCGTCGGTTCTTTGTTGCATTGCGCCCGATCCGTCCATCAGTTTAAAAGCCTGCAGCAGTCTTTTTACCTGATCAATATCTTCTATAATAATGGAATTTACGCCTTTTGACGTAATATTCGCCTCTATATTAAATTTTTTTTTCAGCAATGTAAAGCACTTTTTGACTACTTGGGCATTTTCGGTCTGTATCTGCAGGCTTATATTTCCCGACGCATCTCTGACAATTTTGCCGTTAAAACAGAACATCGCTGCCAGTTCTGCGATCTGACAATGCCTTGACGGGCTCACATGCTCCGCCAGTTCTTCTCTCACTTCTCCGGAAAAAGACATCTGTAAGCTCCTATTAGATCCCACTTTTCACATCTCTGTGCTGGATGGTTAATCCATAGTTTCCCTTGTTTTTCAGCCGCTTGTACAATTCGTTTGCCAGAGTGACACTCCTGTGCTTCCCTCCGGTACAGCCGATTCCCACAACCAGCTGATACTTTCCCTCTTTCACATAATTCGGGATCAAAAAGAGCAGCATATCCGTCAGTTTATTTAAGAATGTCTCCGCCTCCGGAAAACTCATCACATAATCCTGCACCGGCTTATCATTTCCGGTACTATGCTTCAATTCATCGATATAAAACGGATTCGGCAGAAACCTCACATCAAACACCAGATCCGCATCGGAAGGGATCCCGTTTTTGAACCCAAAAGACATCACGTTGACCATGAGACTATTATATTCTTCGTTCTTCAAAAAAATGCGGTCAAGCTCTACCTTCAATTCTCTTGTCAGCAGATTGGAGGTGTCGATCACATAATCGGCGCGTTTGCGCATATCGGCCAATACAGCTCTCTCTTTGTGAATACCGTCCTCCACTCTGCCGCCTTCATAGGATGCCAGCGGATGCATTCTCCGGCTTTCCTTATAGCGCTTGATCAGCACATTATCGCTCGCCTCCATGAAGAGGATCTCATATTTATAACCGATCTGCTTCAACTTCTCGAGACTGTTCTCCGCATCACTGAAGGACTGATCCGTACGCACATCCAGCCCCAGGGCAACCTTGGAGATCTCCTTATTCGGCATGGCGATCAGTTCCACAAATTTCTCCAACAGAGGGATCGGAAGATTATCCACACAAAAGAAACCCATATCCTCCAACATCTTGAGTGCCGTTCTCTTGCCACCGCCGCTCATGCCTGTCACAATCACAAATCTCATAGCCGCTCCATCCTTCTCTTCCTGTCCGGCCGGACCGCCGTACGTATCTCATACAGATCTTTATCAGCCAAATCTTCCCAGCCGGATCACTTCCGGCTCCAGCGTCACGCCGAAGCGCTCCTTCACCCGCTGGATCACTTCATCCATCAATTCGGAGATGTCCTCCGACGTTGCATTTCCACTGTTGATAATAAAACCGCAGTGCTTCTCAGACACCTGTGCTCCGCCGATCCGGTATCCTCTCAACCCGCTGTCCATGATCAGTTTTCCGGCAAAATATCCTTCCGGCCGTTTGAACGTACTCCCGGCGCTCGGGTAATTAAGCGGCTGTTTTTCCCGCCTTCTGACTGCAAAGTCAGCCATTTTCGCCTGTATCTGCTCTCTGTCTCCCTCTTGCAGCCGAAGTGTCACCTCCGTCACAACAAAGGGACGATTCTTTAAAATACTGGTGCGATACCCGAATTCCATGGTTTCATTCTCAAGGATCATACTCTCGCCGGACGGATCGAGCACTGTCACGAACTCGACGATCCGGCTCATCTCTCCGTCATATGCCCCTGCATTCATCATCATGGCGCCGCCGATGCTGCCCGGTATCCCGGAGGCAAACTCCATGCCGGTAAGACCGGCTTCCATCGCCGCATGCGCCGTCTGTGAGAGCAGTGCTCCCGCCTGCACCGTAATCCTGCTGCCATCCACACAGATCTTACTCATCTTATCTCCGATATAAATGACAACACCGTCATATCCGAGATCGCTGACCAGCAGATTGCTTCCGTTTCCCAGAACAAAGTAATCCTGTTCCGTTTTCTGCAGATATGACAATACCTTAGCAAGCTGCTCCGCATTCTCCGGCTCTATAAAGCAGGCGGCATTTCCGCCTGTGCGAAAGCTGGTGTGACGATCCATCGGTTCATCCTGTCTGATATTCTGCTCTCCGACCACCGATTCCAAAAATGACCTTAATGCCTGATACACTGTTTTTCCCCCGCTTCATTTAGTCTAGCAGAAGCTTTGCCGCACCGCAGATACCGGCGTCATTGCCGAGCGTTGCGAGCTCAAATTTTGCATCCCTGCTTCCGTGGAACACATATTTTTTGTAATTTTTTTCAATAAAGGAGAACAGGATGTCTCCTGCTTTGGAAACGCCGCCGCCGATGACAAACGCCTCAGGATTTACCACGGATGCCACGGCTGCCAGCCCTTTGCCCAGATAAAGCCCAAATTCCTCCGCGATCTGAATAGCGACCGTATCGCCTGCCTTCACCGCATCAAACACTGTTTTGGCGGACACCCCACTGTCTTTCAGCGCGGTAGGCTCTGTGACGGACTGCAGTCTGCGGTGTGCCAGACGCACGATTCCGGTGGCCGATGCATACTGTTCCAGACATCCGTGATTACCGCAGCCACAACTGTCTTCCTCATCATCCACGATATGAATATGACCGATCTCTCCGCCGGCTCCGCTGCAGCCGGACAGAATCTTGCCGTTAACAATAACGCCACCGCCCACACCTGTGCCGAGCGTAACCATCACGATGCTCTTATAGCCCTGGCCACCGCCCTTCCACAGTTCTCCGAGTGCGGCAACATTGGCATCATTTCCCGCCTTGACAGGCAGTCCTGTGAGAGAGCCGAGCACTTCGCTGATATTGAATACATCCCATCCGAGATTTACTGCTCTATGCACTACACCGTTGTCATCGACAGGACCGGGCACGCCGATCCCGGCACCGATCACATCGTCTTTCGAAATATTTTTCTCCTGAAGTTTCTTCTCCAATGCCTCTGCAACATCGGGAAGAATATTTTTCCCATGATCTTCTGTTCTGGTGGGAATCTCCCATTTGTCCAGAATGTCCCCGCTCTGATTAAACAGACCAAGCTTTACCGTAGTTCCCCCTACATCAATTCCAAAACAGTACTCTTTCATGATATCCTCCCCCTATTGTTCATCCTCATCGCGTTTCTGGTTCAGCGAATTCTGCACTCTGCTGTACAGCTCCTGTGCCGCATTATAGCCCATCTTCTTCTGCCTCTGATTTACCGCTGCAGCCTCAATGATCAGAGCCAGGTTACGTCCCGGACGAATCGGAAGATTGTGGCATACGATCTTATTGCCCAGATACTCCGTATATTCTTCCTCCAGACCGAGTCTGTCATACTCCTTATCCTTATCCCAGTCCTCCAGCTTGATGACCAGATCGATAGACTGGGTATCCCTGACGCTCGCCACACCGAACAGCGCCTTGATATCCACAATTCCGATACCTCTAAGCTCGATAAAGTTCTTTGTGATATCCGGTGCACTTCCGATGATCGTGTCATCGCTTACCTTTCTCAGTTCCACAACATCATCGGTAACCAGACGGTGTCCTCTCTTGACGAGCTCCAGCGCCGCCTCCGATTTACCGATACCGCTCTCACCCGTGATCAGCACGCCTTCGCCGTATACATCCACCAGTACGCCGTGAACGGAAATGCAAGGCGCCAGCTTCACGTTCAGCCAACGAATAATCTCGGCCATAAACGCGGAAGTTGCCTTCTTTGTCATCAGAAGCGGTACTTTGTGCTCCACCGCCATCTGACGGAACAACTCATCGGGAGCCTCCAGTTCACGACAGAATACGATCGCCGGAATGTCATGGGAAAAGAGTTCCGTATAGATCGCTTTCTTCCGCTCCTCATCCATGCTCTGCATATAAGAGTATTCCACATATCCGATAATCTGCAGACGAGTGGCCTCAAAATGCTCAAAATACCCTGCCATCTGCAATGCCGGTCTGTTGATGTCGGGCTGGGTAATCTTGATCCCCTTCACATCCACCTCAGGCGTGAGGTTTTTTAACTTCATCTTCTCAATAATCTTTGATAGTGTAACTACTGCCATATCCCGTCCTCCTATGTTTTTTCACGCGGAAAAATATATTTACGCCTTTCTTTACCATACCATATGGTTCGCATAATATCAAACTTGCGGATGAAAAAACAGCTCCGAAAGGTAAATTCTGTTTTATGCCTGCCAGTTTTATGAAATGTGTGTTTTCACAGTCCTTTCTGATTTTCCGGCAGGTTATCCACAATGCCCGCCTGCAATGCGACTATGATTTCAATTTTTTTCTTCTTTTTTCACATTTCCTCTTGGCAGGCATCACCTTCTTTGCTACAATTATCTCAGTTTAGGACTGAGTCATTCAG
>JALEOU010000031.1 GCA_022766945.1 Fusicatenibacter sp.
AAAGGCGGTACGCTACCCCTCCACGGGGCGCATACCGCCTTTTCTTGTTATCCAGCCCTCCGGCTGTATCGGTTGAGCAAAAGTCCGCGTGGGATTGATGTGGTATCTTTAACTTTGGGAAACTCCGCACTCCCATTTGGAAATTGTCTTTTCACTGACACCTAATCTTGCCGCAATGTCCTTTTGCAAAAAACCATGTTCTTTTCTGCGCTCTGCAATAAATTTCCCTATTTTAATCTGATTCATTTCTCTTATCTCCTGTTCTATTGTCAAATCCTGCTATCATCATATCATTTGACAATAGAAATTGGAACCCACGCTCCGTAGGATGAATATTTATGATCCCTTTCCGACTGCTGCAGGTATGTTTCTTCTTCCTGCTCGAAGACGCGGGCAAAATCAGGAATGTGATTTGAAATACAACGTTATGTTTGACACTATGTATTCTCATTCAAAAGTTTGGTATAGAAACACGCATTGCGACATTTTGAGAACTGTATTATGATTGTAAAAATAGATGAAAGAGGTTCATTTGAATATGGAAGCTGCAAAAAAAATAAAAGCATTAAGAGCACAAACAGGGATGACGAGAAAAGACTTTGCATCGCATATCGGTATTCCGCTCAGAACGGTAGAGGATTGGGAGGCGGGGCGCAGGAGACCGCCGGAATATATTCCGCGACTGATTGAGTATCAGCTAAAGTATGAAGAACTGATCGAGCAAGGAGAGAAGATAATTGCGGCATGTGGAAATGACTGTTCCGCATGTCCTAGGTATCATAAAGAGCCATATAAGAAAACAGATGATGAATTAAGGCATACTGCGGAAATATGGTTTCAAATTGGATACAGGGACCATATTGTTCGCAATGAGGAAATAGCGTGTACCGGATGTAAGGAAGATAACTGGTGCAGGTACCGGATTGTAAAATGTGTGAATGAAAAACAGATAGATCATTGTGGTCAATGTAATCAGTATCCTTGTGATCATATCGAAGAGTGTTTCGAAGTTACAAAATTGTTTGAACCATCTTGTAAAAAGGTTTGTACCAGAGAAGAGTACAGAATAATGAAGAAGGCTTTTTTTGAAAAACGACAGAATCTGGATCGATATGCCAATAGAGAGCTGTGAAGATAAAATGAGTACATATTTATGAAGGAAGTGTATATGGGATTGCCGATCAGGAAGAAATCTTCAAGTGATATCAATGACGAAGAAGAATACCGTGGGGTTCTTCATACATGAAGCTATTTTGAGATCTGCTTTTTGGAACATTGACAAAAGGCTCCTACAGGTGTAGTATAAAAGCGGATACTACAAGCGTAGGAGGTGAACGAATGAAACTGTCTGAAAGAGAGTGGACTGTGCTGAATGCTTTATGGGAAACCGAAGGAGCTGAGCTTGGTGCAATTGTTACGAAACTATATGAGAACACAGGCTGGAGTCGCAATACCGTTTTGACTTATCTGACTCGTATGGAGAAAAAAGGACTTGTGCGGATTGATAAGGAAACCTATCCGCATATTTACTATGCTACTTTAGATCGTGAAAGCTGCCAGCAGCAAGAACGGCAAAGCTTTCTTCAACGTGTATACAGTGGCTCTGCCGGCGATCTTATTGCTGCCTTTTTGAAAGAAGAACCGATCTCTCCGGAAGAAAGGGAGCGTCTGCGAAAAATACTCGATGATATGGAGGTGTAACCATGTTTGATCTATGGGCATTTCTTCTCCAAACTCTAACTGCCTCCGGTGTTGCTGTGCTCCTGCTTGTGATAAAAGCATTGTTCAGGGATAAACTGCCTCCGAAATGGCATTTTGCTGTTTGGGGTGTCCTCGGAATTATGATATTGCTGCCTGCGGGATTTAACGGAAGGTACACATTATTTCACTGGCAGTTGGTTGTTGAGATGATGAAATCATGGGTTGGTGATTATTCCTTTACCCAGGTTCTCTTTCCTGTTCCGATTCTGACTACTGTACCGAAAACATTGATACAGTGGATTTTCGCAGGATATATTCTTGGCGTTGTGATGCACATTGCAAAATATCTGGCATTTTACATCCGCCTTCGCCTGGTATTGCGAAACGGTGTCAGGCCTGGTGATGAACTCACTGTACACATTCAGAAATTTGCTGCTGCGCAAAAAGTTAAGATTGGACGCATAATCGCTGTTCCGGGATTACCGAGTGCTTTTGTATGCGGGATTATACATCCTGTATTAGTGCTTCCTGCTGATCATGTTATCGATGACAAAGTGATCCTGCATGAGCTTTTACATATGAAGTACAAAGATACGCTCTGGAGTGTTGTGATATGCCTGCAAAGAAGTCTTCACTGGTGTAATCCCCTGATCATTTACTGTGCAAATCGGGCACTCAATGATATGGAAACGCGATGCGATCAACACGTCCTTGAGCAGCTTCATGGCGAGGAACGCAGAGATTACGGACGAATTCTTCTCTCTATGGCAAGTGATCGCTTTGCGAAAACTCCCGGCAGCACCTGCATCAATAACGGCGGTAAGAAGATCCGTGAGCGTATTGAAGCCATTGCGCGTTTCAGGAAATATCCTGCCGGAATGAAATTAGTGTCCGTCTGCGTAATGATACTCCTTTCTCTTTCATTGGTTGTTGGCGTCCAGGCATCAACAGTATATGAGTCAGGTAATTCTATATGGTTCTCTCTTGCATCAGCAAGGAGTACGCCGTGTACAACAGCAGCCGGTGCGTTTGACACCTATGGAAAAGCAATAGTCGATCAGAACGGGATCTATCGGGCAATGTGTGCTCCTGAGTCTATGCAGGAAGAGATACAAAATGAGATGCTTGAGAAGGAAAAGACAGGTATCTATCCAAACTGGGATTGCGGTCTTAATGAATGGCCTGACACTCAAAGCGGATATTATATTTACAACCTAAAACAGTGTGACAAAAATGCGTACGAAGGACTTTTAGTGGTAAAGGTGAACGATCCTCCGAGCGGTCAAGCCGGTGAAAAGGGAGAAATGTATCTTGCGGTGCAAAATCTTCGGGTTGAAAAAGAAAATGGGCGTTGGATTGCGATTCCCCTTGATGATTTCCAAAACGTCGAAGCAGCTGAGCAAAGCCTGGATTGGGGATGTTTGGAACTTCCTGGTATGATCTATTCCGGAATTGCTTCAAACATTTGCGTTGATGTAAAGGTGCAAACAGTATACTCTGTTGAGAGTACCGTTCAAACGGAGAATAGTGACTTCCTGTTTGGAAATAGCATATCGTACTTCGATACAATTCCTAAACCAAATGCCGAATTCACAAGAGCTGCGAGAATATGGAGTGAAAGTCTGACTCATCTTGGAACGAAAGAAGAGAGAGACAGGATAGAAGGGCTTGGACTTTCTATTGCTCCCAAATATTCCGGGGAGAAGCGTCCCGAAAATCTGGCTGATGTAACCGGATACAATTCAGGAGGCGCAAGCAGCAGCGGAGAAAGCTGGGGCGGTCAAAGAACGGAACCGGGATGGGGACCAACCATCGAACTTCATAGCGGCGGTGGAGGAACTTTCGATCCCAAACAAGATGCCGTTCTTCCTGAATACTATGTGGCCGATCTGTATGTGAATGATGAGTTGGTTGCGCAATTGGATTTGCACAGACAGGAAGGGGTGATATAAATGACAGACGATCCAAAACGCTATAATGGGATATCAAAGACTGCATGGGGATACTTCTTCATCTACTTCAATCTTAGCATGAACTCAGTCAGTCTTCTGCCATCGTTTATAGGATATCTCCTCTTTTTGTCAGCAATTAACGATCTGAAGGACGAAGAACGAGAGTTATCCCTGCTTTACACCATGGGCGTGATATTAACCTTGTGGCATGGTGCAGAATGGATTGGAAGCTGGGTTGGAGCAGACCTTGACGGAGCATGGCAGTTTGTTGACATTATCATCAGCTTAGTGAACCTGTACTTTCATTTTCAGCTCCTTACGAACCTTGCATCCATAGCAGCAAAAAATCAGCCCGATGGTTATGAGCAGGATGCAAAGCTATTACGGTATAGAACACTCCAAACTGTTATGTTGACAGCAATAACGATCATAATCAATCTTTATGCCTGGCTATCTGAAATGTGGGCGGTCATTTCCATCCTCCTGCTCATTGTCTATCTCATTGCAGGTATCTGCCTGATGAAAGCTCTGTTTGATCTGAGGAAGTGTCTCCGAACCAATGAAGAATAAGTCTAAATTGAGGTATTGATCTATGAGTAGATATGATGTTTTGTGGCAATATGTAGCAGATAATGGTTAAAATAATTTTAAGTTGACATATGACGAAATAGAGGAGATTGCCGGTGTACCGATTGATCATTCATTCCTGACATATAAGAAGGAATTGCTGGCCTATGGCTTTCGGGTTGGAAAAATATCAATGAAAGAACAAACAGTCGAGTTTTTAAAAGAACAGTAACTGTGAATTTGGGAGGAGGGAAAGAATATGGATTGTGTATTTTGCCAGAAAGATAAGATCGTAACTGATTTTGTATATGAAGATGATATAGTAATGGCATTTCTGGACATGGAACCGATCAATGAAGGCCATGTTCTGCTTGTCCCGAAAGCTCATTATCTTGATGTAGATGAAATACCAGATGATGTTCTATCGCACCTAATGATAATTTCAAAAAAGATTGTATCAGCTTTAAAAGAGGTCTGTCAGCCGGACGGTTATAGTATTATGCAAAATGGTGGAGCATTTAATGATATTGGACATTATCACCTGCATATTTTCCCGAGATATGAGAAGGATGGATTTGGCTGGACATCTGCACAACAGCAGCACTACGGCTCCGGATGTACCAGCTTCTGCACCTTGAGCGGGGAATAGCCGTAATATTTGTGAAATGCCCGAATGAAATTGCGGACTTCCGGATAACCGACGCTGTCAGCCGTTTCAGTGACACTTTTTCCGGACATGAGCAGGGTGAGCCCCAGCTTCATGCGGTAGCGGATGAGGTACTGGTGCGGTGTGATTCCCATGTAGGCAGTAAAAAGTCGGATATAATACTGCGCATGATAACCACAGAGACTGCTCAGCGTTTCCAGAGTGATTTTTTCCCGGATATGTTCCGAAATATAAGCGATGGTTTCCGCCAGTTTTTCCGGAACTGCCTGCAGGAGATTTTGTTCACTCAAATATGCGATGAGAGAAGAAGAAAGCGCTTCCAGTACGGGATCAATTTCCCGGGCGGAACAGTTTTCCATCCGAATCTGCAGGGTATCGGACAGGCTGCGAAGAAAAGGATCCTTTTCCAGTGAAAGTTCCAGAAGCCCAGTGAGCAGATGCGGAAAAATATCAAGATGAAGAAAGTGACAGGACAGTGGGTTTTCCGGATTCTGCTTCAGACAATAGGGGAGTGTTGACGGAAAAACATACAGGCAATTGTGTTTCAGACGGCGGATGGTATGTTCATCCTGATAGATCACATCTCCTTCTTTTACGAAATAGGCGCGGCAATAGGAGGGCGGAGAGGTTTCTGTAACGTGCCAGTCTGCGGGAACTGTGACGAGACCATAGGTGAGAAGCATGGTGCGTTTTTTCCTTTCTGTTCTTTTGCTCCCAACTCAATATATGGGACCCGTCAAACTCATCTGACGGGCAATTCAATTATATAGCATCTGCGGTAAACGGGCAATTATAAAAAGTTGCTTTTTGAGAAGTTTTTTGCCTTATCTGCCATACCCGAATGAGGGGAATCCGATAAAATAGAATTAATTAAGGCAGAGGAGGCCATTTGGATGAATATCAGAAAAGAAGAAGTACAGATACTGCGTACTCTGGCAGAGAATTATATGGAGATCGCAACGCTTCCGGTGCAGCGGGAAAAAATGGAGCTTTGGAAGGCATTTAACCGTCATGATCCGGTACGCCCCATGGTGCTGATCGATCAGCTTCCCTGGAACGAGTTAAACCAGGATGGTGAACTGACCTGTTTGACCAAGGATCCTTTCCTGCGTGGGATAGAATTTCAACTGCGCAGCACAATTTACCAGTGGAAGCACTTTCCTGCGGATATGGTGGTGGAACCCTTCCTGACGATTCCCTTTTCCACACAAAACAGCGGATGGGGGTTAGATGTGGAAGAAGAGGTGGCAGTGACGGATCAGACGAATTCCGTCGTCTCTCATGCCTACAAAAACCAGCTGGAGACAGAAGAGGATCTGGAAAAAATAAAGGATATGGAGATCACGCTGAACCGGGAAGAGTCAGCAGAATGTCTGAAAGCGGCAAGCTATCTGTTTGACGGAATTCTGCCGGTGCGTCAGGCAGGAGGGGCGTTCGTACACCTGGGGATCTGGGATGTGCTGGCGGAGCGGATGGGTGTGGAAAACATTTATTTTGATTTGTTGGACCGACCGGATTTCATTCATAAAATTATGGAAAAAATGACACATTCCGCGTTGGCTGGAATTCATCAGATGAACGAGTTGGGGCTGGTAGATACTTCCGAAAATCACTGCCACTGTTCCATGATTTATAATGAGGAACAGCTTCCGGATTTTGGCGTTGGAGTGGGAAGTGATACGCATCATGCCTGGGGCTTTGGAATGGCACAGCTGTTTACTTCGGTGTCACCGGAGATGACAGAAGAGTTTGAAGTGCCGTATATTTCCAGACTGGCACAGGAATATCAGATGATTTATTACGGCTGCTGTGACCGGCTGGATGACAGGATCGAGATTGTTCAGAGAATTCCGCATGTGAAGAAACTGTACTGCAGTCCCTGGAGTGATCGGGAAGCTTTTGCGGAGAAGCTGCGAAAAGACATTGTCATGTCCAACAAGCCTACGCCAGCCTTTCTGGCCGCGGATAGTTTGAACTGCGGTGTGGTGAAAGCGGATCTCGAACGAACCTGCAGGGCAGCAAAAAGAAACGGCATTGCGCTGGAAATGATTCTGAAAGATATTTCTACCGTACGGTATGAACCGCAGCGTCTGACGGAATGGGAAAGATGCGCGATGAAAGTCGCAGAAAGCTTTGCATAAGAAAAGGAAATGATAGCGGAGGATAAGAAATGAAGACATCAAGAGAAAAAGTAATGGATCTTTTCAATCATAAAAATACATCTGAGGGCTGCATGTGGACCGGACATCCCAGCGATAAAACGGTGGACATCTTTGCGAAGGAATGGGGAATTGCTCCCACGCGGGAGGCTATTTTTTCCTATCTGAATGATGACTGCAGATGGGTCGTAGCAGACTGGGGGTACCATCATCCGTCCGGGCGTGCTGCCATTGATCCAGGATATCAGACGAAACGGGAGAGCCTGAGCGCCGGCGGTTTTTTTGCGGATGCGGAGGAGATCAGTGATCTGGATGCTTACCCGTGGCCGGATGTGGCGGACTGTGATTTTACGGATGTGTATGCGGAAATTGACCGATATCAGGACAAGATGGTTTTCACCGGTATGTGGAGTCCTTTTTTTCATAACGTAGCGGACTTTTTCGGCATGGAAAAATACTTTATCAATCTGTATGAAAATCCGGAACTTGTGGAGGCGCTGACAGAACGGATCGTGGATTACTATGTGGCAGCCAATGAGAAATTTTTTGCAGGTCTGGGAGATCGTGCGGATGTTATGTTTTTCGGAAATGATTTTGGGACACAGCTGGATTTGTTTCTTTCACCGGAGCATTTCCGCAGATTTGTGCTGCCTTCCTTAAAACGCCTGATCGCTGTAGGAAAGAAATACAATAAGAAAATCATGTTGCATTCCTGTGGTTCCATTTACCGTGTGATTCCGGATCTGATCGATGCGGGTGTTGACATTCTGCATCCGATTCAGGCGAGGGCAGCTGGCATGTCTGCCAAAGATCTGGCACAGTATAAAAATGATCTGGCATTCGTGGGAGGAATTGACGCACAGGGTCTGTTCGTCAACGGAAGCCCACAGGATATTAAGGACGAGGTTGAGAGAGTCCGCAGTCTTCTCGGTCCGGCCATTGTGATTTCACCAAGCCATGAGGAGATCCTGCCGAATGTTCCGGCAGCTAATATCAAAGCCATGGCTGAGGAAGCAAAGCATCAGGTGATCGGGTAAAAAATGATAAAAAGTTTTGCTCACTATGACAGGGAGCGACAGTTAGTTCCGGGACGAAATCAAAGGGAGGTCAGTCATTCTCAGTTTCGCGCATATTATTCAGCGGACGTTCCCAGCGGTGCGTAACAGCCGTGTAATCCGTACCGTGTAAAAATTCCACTTCTGATTCATGCACTTTTCCTTTCATCGGGCCAGCAGCCCCTATGGAATGAAAAATGCTGGTCGGATTTGAATTTCCTTTATTTTATCCCCTGAAATGGTGGAAAATACGAAAATATCACGAGAAAGATTGCAAATATCACAGGAACTGTGATATGGTTGATATTAGTTCTGATGATTGGAATTGTTCGGAAGGGGAATAAGTGATGGATGGAATTTCGCTGGAACTGCTGGCGATGGAATTTCATTTCAGCAAAAATCAAGTGATTCACGTTTTCGGGAACAGTATGGAAACCACCTTTTGAATATCTGAAAGAGATCAGGATTAAAAAGGCCGAATGGTTCCTGGAAGCAACATCTTATACTGCGGAAAGAATTAATGGAGAAAACTCAAAAGGGACAATCCGGTTATGTTTTGGTTGCATCGTGATCTATTAAATAACTACGAACTAAGAACGTTTTATATTGGAAGGATTGAGATTTATGACGGAAAAAGAATTGAGAAAACTTTCCCGGGCAGATTTGCTGGAGATGCTGATTGAACAGAGTACAGAAATTCAGATGTTAAGAGAGAAATTGAGCGCGGCGGAAGCTGCCCTCCAGGAAAAAGAGCTGAAAATAGATAAAGCAGGTTCCATTGCAGAGGCAGCGCTGCAGCTAAACGGGATTTTTGAAGCGGCACAGGCGGCCAGCCAGCAATATATTGATAATATAAAGATGCTCAATGAACGGCAGGAAGCACTCTGTAAACTACGGGATCAGGAGAGTCGTGAACAGGCAGCACAGAGACTGTCAGAAGCGGAAAGAAAGAGCACCACTCTGGAATACGAAACCAAAGTACAGTGTGCAGAGATGGTACAGAAAGCCAAAGTGGAATCGCAGGTTTACTGGGATGAGCTGTCAGGAAAACTGGAGACGTTTTATCAGGAGCATGTTGGGCTGCAGGAACTTTTATCTGCCTTTCCTGTGAAGAAGGAACAGGGATGACAAAGGAGAAGAAAATCAAGAAGTGGAAACCAGTGCTTTTTACTTGTATGATCGGTTTGCTGTTTCTTACCGGCTGTCAGAAAAAGGAAGAAACGCTGCCTGCGGCAGATTCGGCCCCTGAGTCCGGGCAGAGTCTTCCGGAAAGCGAGAGTGGGGAGTTGGATCCCGCAGCGGAGTCTGGTGAAGCGCAGGAAGAGATGACTGACTTTATGGAGGACAGAATCCCGGTCGGGGACATGGGAAACGTCTGGTATGTCCCTGTAAAAGAGATTGAGACTATGTCAGATCCGAGGATTTACCTGTATCAGAATAGTCTGCTGTTTGCGGGGATCAATGTGACAGAGCAGGAGTGTTGGATGGATCTGTGCCTGATTTCTCTGGAGAATGGAGCGATTCTTGGAAAAAACAGGTTTTCCTGCAGCGGAGCAGCCAGGGTTCAGATCGGAGTAGAAGGAATTGCGGTGTGTGATTCTGCGTCCGGAATGATCCGGATTCTGGAAGCGGATTTGCAGCAGGCGAAAATCTATCAGCTGGAGCAGGATGCCGCCGACTGGTATCTGAGTCCGGACATGGAAACCTTGTATCTCGTTTGGCCGGATCAGGGAATTTTTGCGAGAAATCTGGAGAGCGGGGAAGAAAGCGTCGTGCTGGAACAATCTGCACGGGTGAGCGTGCTCGGAGAAACCTCTCTGAACGTGATTTTCTCCTATGTGGACAGGCAGGATCAGAAGACAAAGTATGGGTGTCTTTTAAAAGACGGCGGTATGATCGAAAAACTTCCGATCAAAGGCGTGATGGGAAGAAGCTATCACAGCGGCAATGTATGGCTTTTGGAGGAAGGAAATCACCCGGGATGGTATGATATCGTGGAGTTGGACCAGATCCGGAGAGCAGACTGCTCAAAAGCATGGGCGACAAGGCTTACTTCCCGGAATCAGCTGCTTGTCACGGATGCCTTTGGCAGGACGCTGAATCTGTATGAACCGGATGGCACCTATGTATCATGCTGTGTACTGCCTGGGGATGATAGGAGTGTCATCGGAGAGGATCTGATCTGGAGCGGGTACCGGAACGGATATTTTTTTACAGATAATCAGGAAGGCAGCTGCAAATTGATGTTCTGGGATCCGGAAATTGCAGTTCCCGGTGAAAATCTGTCTTTTGCAGAAGAGGAAACCAATCCTGAAAAAAATGAGATGACTTTGCAGGAGCTCTATGAACAGGCAGAGCGACTGTCCGAACAGTTTGGCATGGATATCCGTATTGCGGAACAATGTGAATTGGATTATTCCCATTTGGATGCTTATGTGTTATGTGATGAGGGGTTGCTTTCGGATTCTCTGGATGTCCTTGAAAGAGCACTTTCTTCCTACCCGAACGGTTTTATGAAACAGCTGATGTATGGCAGCATTTCTACTATTCGAATGGAAGTGGTCGGAGGTCTGCAGCCAAAGGAAGGAGCTGGACTTGGCACAAGTACAATGGCTTTTGCCCAGGACCTGGGGGACAGCTATCTGATCGCAGTCGATGGAAGCTTTTTGTCAGAAACCACGATTTATCATGAAATAACGCATATGATTGACAAACGGCTGGCCTGGGATGCGTCCCTGAATTCTGACGCGTTGTTCGATGAGAACACCTGGCTGGAACTGCAGCCGGAAGGCTTTGACTATGCATATTCTTACGAAGAGCTTCCGGAACGCGTGAAAAAATATTATGCGTCCGGTTATTTTGCCGAAAATTATGCATGTACCTATCCGACAGAGGATCGGGCTACCATGATGGAGCTTGCTATGACAGGTGCTTCCTATGAATTTGAGTTGAATCCGGGGCTGCGTCCCAAATTAGAATATTACAGCCAATGTATCCGGGAATGCTTTGACACAGCGAACTGGCCGGAGACGACCGTCTGGGAACAGATGCTATAAAAGATTATAACTTTCTGATAGAAAGAAAAATGACGGCCTTGCAGGAAAATAGTTCCTTTGCGGGGCCGTCGTTTTCTGAGTGAAATTTTTGGATGGAATAATTGGTTATTCTTCTTCTTTGCAGTTCAGGATATCATTGTAGAACTCATTCATCTCTGCTCTTGTGGGGAATACTGCTACGTACATCTGATTTCCCATTGCGCCGGAGAGAACATCCGGGATCCGCTCCATCATTTTTATGTTGGATTTGTATTTATCAGCGATATCTTTGTGGCTCATGATAAAGTCCTTGCCGTCACGTCTGCCGGCAAATGCACAGTAAGCGCTTTTTCCTACCGGCATCGTGGAACGGTCAAATGCAATCATGTCTGCCCAGATCTTGTACACATCGGTACTGTGAGCAAAATCGATCATATCAGGCGTTACGCCGCCGCTCGGACGCATATTCACCTCCAGAGCTACCAGATCACCTTTTTTGCCCAGGCCTTCCTGATCTTTTAACAGACGGAAAAATTCAAAATGTACAAAACGGCTCTTTACGCCAAAACTCTTGACTGTGGCGCGGCCGGCAGCGCGCGTATCATCCGGAAGATCTTTTAAAATATAGAAAATGGAGTTATCTGCCTTGTTTACGATATCCATGATAGACATGGGTGTAATATTTCCGGTTTCAAACATCGGCTCTCCGTGAGAATCGATGATTGCGTCGTAGGAGTTTACTTCTCCGTTTACAAATTCTTCCATGATATAGGAAGTATTGGGCCATTTCAGATCAAAGAACTGCTTCAGCTGTTCTTCATTTTCGATTTTGAAGGTATGAGAAGCGCCTACCCCGTTATCCGGTTTTGCGACTACCGGGAAGCCGACTTCTGCGGCAAAATCCATACAGTTTTTCAGAGTATCCACCATATGATAGCGGGCTACGGGAATTCCGGCTTTGGTATAAAATTCTTTCATACGGGATTTGAATTTGATGTTCGGAATGTCGGAAACCTGAAAACCGCTTTTGATGTTAAAATCTGTGCGCAGTCTGGCGTCCCGCTCAAGCCAGTATTCGTTGTTGGATTCGAGCCAGTCAATTCTTCCATGCTTGTAGGTAAGAAATGCAACCGCGCGGTAGACTTCATCATCATTTTCCAGATTGCTGACCTTGTAGTATTCGTTCAGGCTGTCTTTAAGTTCAGTGCTGAGCTCGTTATAGGGCTGATCGCCGATCCCCAGCACATTCAGGCCGTTCTTTTTCAGCTCACGGCAGAACAGCCAGTAATTGGTGGGAAAATTGGGGGAGATAAAAATAAAATTTTTCATAGGTGACCTTCCTTTCTTATCTAATTATAGGGCACATTGCCGAATAATTATTTTTTCCTTTGTGTGATCCAGCCTCAGTTAATTCTTTCCCAGAAGATACGGCACAAAATACTCAACCTGACGATACCACCAGTACCAGTCATGGCTGCAGTCATAGCCCCAGTAATCTACCCAGGCAGAAATCCCCTTGTTATTTAGAATGGAGTGCAGTCTTCTTGTAGAATCCGGCATTTCCCAGGGGCCCTGACCGGTACAAATGACTGCCTTCTTCTGATTGTAAAGAGCGATATACGGGTGATCAGACGGCATATTTGCCAGATAATGAACCGGGGAGTTTTGATAAACCAGATCGTCCATATAGTGATCAAAACCATATTCGGCAGTGTAAATACCACTGAGAGCCAGAAGAGAATCAAACAGATCCGGCCGGCGGAAATACAGATTGGCCGCATGGGTGGCTCCAAGGCTGCAGCCAAAGACCAAAATGCCGGGATATCCCGTCCATCCGTTGCGATCATTGACAAACTCCCGAAGCATCGGTACCACTTCGTCAGTGATATAGCGGATCCATGCCTCGTACCGGCAGATTCTGTTTCCCGGATCTTTCGTCTGGTCGGACCAGGTTTCTGCATCCATCGTGTCGATGGCACAGACTATGACTTCTCCGGATTCGATCCAGGGTGACCAGGTGTCTGCCATGTGAAAATTTTCAAAATCAAAAAAACGTCCGTCCTGACAGGGGATAAATAAAACCGGCCGTCCTGCATGACCGTACAACTTGCATTCCATATCACGTCCAAGTGACGGACTGTACTGTTTCAGATAAGTGGTTTCCATAAGAGTCTGCTCCTTTTCTCTTGATTATGGTATAGGTGCCCCAAAGAGGATGTTTGTGGCGACAGACGGGTACGTTCAGATGGCAAAAAGGTTCATAAAATAAGGAATCTGCTTTTCCCAGCTTGCTTCGCAGTGTGTACCCCCGGGAACGATACGGCTCTGCACAAGGATGCCCCGATTCATCAGAAGTGAAGTGACGCGGGCAAACTGGTGACAAATGCTGGTATGGTTACCCATCTCATTTTCACCGTAATCCATATACAGAAAGGTTTCCGGTAGCAGATTTGCGCTGAGGATCATCTGTTCGAGTTTTCGCGGTGCCACCCAGATAGAAGGAGAGAGGGCCGCGGCGCGGGAAAAATATTCCGGGTATTCCAGAAGAGCGTACAGACTCATCAGGCCGCCCATGGAACTTCCGGCGATGAAGGTATGTTCCCGATCCGGAATCGTGCGGTAAAGACGATCGATTTCCGGCTTGAAGGTATGGACAAACCAATCCATCGTGAGATTTCCTTTTGCATCGATCTTTCCGATTCCGGGTTCGGAAAAGGGAAAGGGGGTATATTCTTTTAATCTTCCGTTATCGGGACTGTGATTGCATTCGACAGCGGCAATGATCATTTCTGTACGGCTGCTGTCCATAAATTCTTTCATACCCCAGGATTTTCCGTAAGTAGCATCGGAATCAAAAAAAACATTGTGTCCGTCAAACATATAGAGAACCGGATATCGCTGGTCCGGGTGTGACTCATATGATTCGGGAAGGTAGAGATATGCTCTGCGTTCTTCATCCCCGGTAAGCTCCGGAATTGTAATGTTCCATTTTCTTATCATAATAGTCTCCTGTCTTAAGCATTCACTTAGATGTATAATCAGGCCATAGAAAACTTTAGCCAGCTAAAGTATAGCACGGGATGGGAAAAATGGCAATGCACAATTGCGGTCAGAAACCATTCTGTTGTATAATGGTTACTGTTCAGTAACGTATAATGAGCCAGGGATATCATCGGGAGCGTTTGAAGGAAGGAAATCAATCATGAGGAAGAGTAATTATTTGGTTATCACATTTTCGGAAACTACAATGGCTCTGTATATGGAAAAAAAGTGTAAGGAAGACGGAATGGGGGGCCGTTTGATCCCGCTGCCAGGAGAAATTGACGCCGGATGCGGACTTGCCTGGGCGACCGGGTGTAAAGAGCGCGGCATCTGGCAAAAGTATCTTGCGGATCAACAGATTGAATATGAAGAAATGGTGGAGGTGGATTTCTGATGGAGGAAATTATTTTTTGCAGAGGCGGAGGATGCACAGCGAAACTTGGCGCAGGGGTTCTTGAAAGGATTCTCTTAAAACTGCCGACCAATACGGATCCGGATTTGCTGGTGGGTATTGATAGTAAGGATGACGGTGCAGTATATAAAATCAATGATCATCAGGCCATCATTTCCACGCTGGATTTTTTTCCGCCGGTGGTGGAGGATCCGTACCTGTACGGAGCGATTGCTGCAGCCAATGCGCTCAGCGACATTTATGCCATGGGCGGAGAGGTGAAGACGGCTTTGAATATTGTATGTTTTCCGGAACAGATGGACATGAATACTCTGGGCAAAATACTTCAGGGCGGCAGCGATAAAGTGATCGAGGCAGGAGGGTCCCTCTGCGGCGGTCATTCTATTGCGGATGAGGAAATCAAATATGGACTGAGTGTTACCGGAATCGTTGATCCAAAGAAGATTTACCGAAATAACGGATGCAGAAACGGAGATGCCCTGATCCTGACGAAAAAGCTGGGAGTGGGGATTCTTATGACTGCACACAGAATCCACATGGACAGTGAAGAAGCTTTTCATGAGGCAGTCTCTTCTATGTCTTTTTTGAACAAGTATGCTGCAGATGTGCTGAAAGACTATGAAGTTCATGCCTGCACGGATGTGACTGGCTTTGGATTTCTTGCGCATCTTCTGGAAATGCTGGATGGAATGCATTCTGCTGTGATAGAAAGTGAGCGGATTCCTTATTTTGGGGAATGTGATCAGTACGTGGAGGAATTCTATCTGACTGCTGCGGCACAGAAAAACAGAAATCATGTTGGAGATCAGGTGCAGTTTGAAGATTCGGATTTTGTCATGGAAGAGATTTTATTTGATCCGCAGACGTCCGGAGGTCTGCTCGTCTCTGTAAAGCAGGAAGATGCGAATGAAATTGTCCAAAAGATGAGAGCGCAACAGATTCCTGCACAGGTTGTAGGATACATTACAGAAAAACAGGAAAAAGCAATTCTGGTAAAAGGGAGGAAGAAAGAATGAAGCATTTTGTGGATGCGAGGGGGCTGGCATGTCCGTTACCGGTGGTAAATACCAAAAATGAAATCAGCAGTATGAAAGAGGGGGAATCCGTGGAGATACTTGTCGATAATGAAATTGCTGTACAGAACCTGACAAAATTTGCAAATGTGAGAAACCATATGATCAGGGCGGAGAAACTTGGCGAGAATCAGTATCGGGCAGTGATTACAGTCGGAACGAACAGGGAAGAGGCAAAAACAGAACCAGAGGATACATCGGAGGAAGAAGTGTGCATACCGTCTCAAAAGAACCACAATGTTGTCGTGATCTCATCCAATTGTATGGGACAGGGGGAGGAAACGCTTGGAAAGGCGCTGATGAAAGCCTTTGTGTTTGCCCTGACGAAACAGGATTCCTATCCGGAGGCGATTTATCTGTACAACAGCGGAGCTTTTTTATCCTGTGAAGGGTCGGACAGCCTGGAGGATTTGAAGTTTCTGGAAGCTCAGGGGGTTTCCGTTTTTACCTGCGGTACCTGCCTGAATTTTTACGGACTGACCAAATCTCTTGCAGTGGGAAATGTGACCAATATGTACGATATCGTGGAAAGCCTGAGCAGAGCTGCAAAGATTATCAGGCCATAGGAGAAGCATATGGAAAAGCTGGTGATTGTAAGAGGAGGCGGAGATATCGCATCCGGAACCATATACAAGTTGTATCAGTGCGGATTTCCTGTGCTGGTTCTGGAAATCCCGAATCCGTCAGCGATCCGAAGAAAAGTTTCCTTTAGTGAAGCTGTTTATGAGGGGAGCCAGACGGTGGAGAAAGTCACCTGTACGCGGGTAAACAATCTGCAGGAAGCGGTATCACTGCTGGAGGAAGGAAAGCTGCCTCTTTTGGTAGATCCTGCCGGCGAATGCATCAGAGAACTGAAACCGACAACGGTGGTGGATGCGATTCTTGCCAAGAAGAATCTGGGTACCACAAAGGAGATGGCACCGGTGACGGTGGCGTTAGGTCCGGGTTTTGTCGCCGGAGAGGATGTGGATGCGGTGATTGAAACTATGCGGGGTCATTCGCTTGGCAGGGTGATCTATCAGGGGAGTGCCATCAAAAATACCGGGATTCCGGGAAAGATTGCGGGCTACGACAGAGAACGGGTAATCAAAAGTCCCGCGGACGGAATCCTGAGAAATATTCGCAGGATCACAGATACGGTAAAAAAGAATGAAGTGATAGCCGTGGTTGAGACAAAAGAAGAAACGGTTCCTGTGAAAGCGACGATTGACGGTCTGCTGCGGGGGCTGATTCGGGATGGTTATCCGGTTACCAGAGGATTTAAGATCGCAGACATCGATCCGCGCATCAGCGAATATGAGAATTGTTTTACAATATCGGATAAAGCCAGGTGTATTGCCGGCGGAGTGCTTGAGGCGATCTGCCATCTGAATGGAGGAAACCTATGATATATGTTGACAATGCGGCGACGACATTTTACAAGCCTGAGTCTGTGATCACAGCGATCAGTGAATATCTGCGGCATCCGGGAAATCCAGGCAGAGGGACAAACCATATGGCAATGGAGGCTTCCAGGATTGTGCTGGAAACAAGAATCAGGCTGGCAGAATTTTTTGACTGTGATCTGAGAAAAGTTGTATTTACCAGCGGTGTGACGGAAAGTCTGAATATCGTGATTTCGGGACTGATCGGCTCTGAAGATCACGTAATCACTACCTATATGGAACATAACAGTGTATTGCGGCCGCTGTACCGTCAGCACTGCGGGATATCCATCTGCGACGGGTCTCTGCAGGAAATCAAAGCCTGTGTGAAGAAGAATACGAAAGCAGTTCTTGTGAATCATGTGTCCAATGTGACGGGAGAAATCAATCCGATCAGGGAAGTCGGGAGATTCTGCAGGGAAAATCATCTGCTGTTTATTCTTGATACGGCGCAGAGTGCCGGACTGATTCCCATTTCCATGAAAAAAGATCAGATTGATATCCTGTGTTTTACCGGTCATAAAGGGCTTTTGGGAATCCAGGGCATCGGGGGCATCTGTATTGAAGGTGACATCAAAATTCCGCCTTTGAAAGTCGGAGGAAGCGGATATCGTTCTTTTGACCGGATGCATCCGGAGAAGTATCCGGGCGCACTGGAAGCGGGAACATTAAATATGCCGGGAATAGTCAGTCTGAAAGAATCCCTGGACTATCTGAAGAAACAGGGAACAGAAACGATGCTTGTTCATGAACAGCGTCTTGCACAGGAGTTCTGCAGCCAGATAATGAACATTCCCGGTGTGAAGATTTACCGGAATCCGGGAAAAGAATATGTGGGCATTGTCTCTCTGAATATTGAGGGAATGGATGCGGCGTACGTCAGTGACCGGCTGTCCTGCCTGTATCAGATTGAAACCCGTGCAGGCGCGCACTGTGCGCCTCTGGTACATGAACATTATGGAACCGAATCGATGGTGAGGTTCAGCTTTGGCATACAAAATACGATGGATGAAGTTGCACAGTGTGCGGCGGCAATCCGTGCGATCAGTGAGGGGGGAAGCGAATGATAAAGGCAGTGGTTGGTTCCGGCGGAAAAACATCGCTGATTCATCGCTATGCGGAAGAGTATCTCGGGATGGGATACAAGGTGTTTGTAACGACCTCTACCCATATGATGATAGAAGAGGATACACTTCTTACCGATGATGCAGAGGAAATTATTCGGGAACTGGAAGAAAAGCATTATGCAATGGCCGGGATCCGGGAAAACGAGAAAATCAGGGCACTGCCGCAGTCGGTTTATGAAAAAGTATGTCCACACGCAGATCTTGTACTGATTGAGGCAGATGGATCCAGACATATGCCGATCAAGTATCCTGCTCCTCATGAACCGGTGATCTATGACAACGTGGAAGAAATAATCATTGTTATCGGCCTTTTTGCATTGAACCGCAGAGCCAGTGAAGTATCCTGGCGGCTGGAACTGGTAAAAGAATGTCTGGGGATTGAAAATGATACACGGATCAGTCCCGTCCATATACAAACATTACTTCAGAAAGGATATGTGAAACCGTTGAGAGAAAAATACCCGGAAAAAGAAATCACCATCGAGCCGACCCATGATCAGACACTGTATCAGAGGGCTATCTCATCACTTTTGAAAGCAAATATGGATGTATCTCTGATTCAGGAAGGATGGTTTGCCCCGCAGCCCCGGCTTTTTATCTGTGGCGGAGGGCATATTTCCTGTGAACTGGTGAAAATGGCTTCCTGCCTGGATTTTCATATTACCGTCATGGATGACAGAAAAGAATTTGCCCAAAAGGAACGATTTCAACAGGCAGATCGAGTGATCTGTGATTCGTTTGATCATCTGGAACAGTATCTGGAACCGTGGAGCTATTTTGTAGTTGTCACCCGGGGACACAGTGCGGATTATGAATGCGTGAATACCATCCTTTCTCATCCGTATGCGTACCTTGGCATGATCGGAAGCAGGAAGAAGGTTCAGAAGACATTCGAGAATCTTCGGGCGGAAGGAATTTGTGAAGAACAGATTCAGACCATCCATGCCCCGATTGGGTTGGATATCAAAGCTGTGACACCTGCAGAGATTTCTGTCAGTATTCTGGCGGAAATTATTTCGGAAAAAAACCAAAAACAGACAGCATCTGCTTCCAGGGAGCTTCTGGATGTACAGGAGCACGGTGTTCTGTGCGTAATTATCGATAAAAAAGGATCCTCTCCCCGCGGAGTCGGAGGCATGATGTTTGTTGGGGAGGAAAAAGTGATTGGAAGTATCGGCGGAGGCGCTATTGAGTTTGCTGCAATCCAAAAGGCGCGCAGTCATCCGTACACACAGATACAGGAGTATCAGATGAATCAGGATGAGGGTGCGGAACTTGGGATGGTCTGCGGCGGAAGCAACCGGATTTTATTCCTGCCGGTTTAAAGGACGATCGTGATTCCTGTGCATCGTTGCGTTCGGGTCAGATGCGGTAAGGGGAAAGTACTGCAGCAGAGTAAATTTATTTTTATGAAACCGGATCAGCCCCTCCTGCTGCATCAGACTGAGCTCGTGGGAGAGCGCGCTGCGGTTAACACAGAGAAAAGCAGCCAGTTCCTCCCGTGAAAACGGAATGAGGATGGTATTGTTACTCTGCTTATACGCCTGCATCGAAAGATAAGTCAGGATTCTGTCGCGGATCCCTTTTCGGGAAAGAATCGTGAGACGGTATTCCTTCCGGATGTTTTCGTTGGAGATCAGGGTGAGAAAACGGTTCAGAATAACAAGACGGTAAGCTTCTGGTAGGATTCCGGATTTCTGAAGGAGAGAAACCGGGAGAAAAAAAATACAGGAGACGGCTTCCGAGATGGCGTAGTAGGGAGAAATCTGTGTCCGTGTGAAAACAAGATCCGCGCCGAGTATTTCCGGAGAACTTAACACATCCATGATGGTAAAGGTACCGTCAGTGAAAATGTGTTCCACTTGTATTTTTCCGCTGATCACCACACCCAGATGTGTGACCTGTTCATGCAGTGAAATGACAAGAGTTCCTTTGGGCAGATGTTTGGTCTGCCCATAAGGAATGATTTTTTTTTCAATAACATCTTCAGGCAGATCACAGAAAAGGATCGATTTCTTCAATATCCTGGTCAGAGTTTCCAAGTGTATTCCTCCTTCTGATCATTTTTTGCGGGATTCCTGTTCGAGGTTCAGTTGTCCCATGTCTGATACAAATCAATAATAGCAGAATAAAGTTGTCAAAACAACTTATTTTGTCGAAAGGTTCGCGTATAATCAACGAAAAAGTTACTGCACAGCGTCCGTTACCGCCTGAACAGTAACAGGAAAAAAGATCTTTGGAGGAAAGAAAAGGATGAAGAAACACATGGCATTTTTTACGTCAATTTGTCTTATGATGCTTGCACTTGCAGGATGTGGCAGTGCAAAGGAGGATGCAGCCGATGCGTCATCTGCTGTTGTGGAATCTGCGGTATCTGCCGTATCGGAAGAAGCTTCTGATGCTGACGAACCGGAACAGAAGGAGGAGCCGGTCCAGAAGACAGAGCTCATTGTATTTGCGGCGGCATCTATGCAGGAAACCCTGACAGAACTAGGGGATTCCTATATGAACGAGAATCCGGACATCACAGTAGTATACAATTTTGATTCTTCAGGAACGTTAAAAACCCAGATTCAGGAAGGGGCTGACTGCGATATTTTTATTTCTGCAGGTCAGAAACAGATGAACCAGCTGGATATCAGTGCAGACCCGCAGGTGAACACGGAAGGACTTGATTTTGTCCTTGAGGATACCCGGTTTAATATTCTGGAGAATAAGGTGGCACTTGCTGTACCGGAAGGAAATCCGGCTGGCATCAATTCCTATGAGGATATGAAATCCGGACTGGAAAGCAATTCTGTTATGCTGGCGATGGGGAATTCCGATGTGCCGGTAGGACAGTACACACAGAAGATTCTTGCCTACTATGGTCTGTCAGAGGAATCACTGGCACAGGCAGGATGTCTGACTTATGGCTCCAATGTAAAAGAAGTTACGACTCAGGTATCGGAAGGAACGGTTGACTGCGGGATTATTTATGCGACAGATGCATTTTCTGCTGGCCTGACTGTTGTGGATACCGCGACAGAAGAGATGTGCGGACAGGTGAGTTATCCTGCGGCAGTATTGAAAGTATCAAAGAATCCTGAAAAAGCAAAAGCATTTCTGGAGTATCTGAACAGTGAAAAAGCAGATGCTGTGTTTGAAGCGGTTGGATTTACTCCCATCGCAGAATAACAGATCAGCAAGGGGAGGATCGGTATGGATTGGTTTCCGCTGATGAATTCGCTGCGGATTGCGGCGATCAGTACGGTGATTATCTTTTTTGTCGGTATTTTTACGGCATATTATGTGGCAAAAGCCAATCCTGTGGTGAAAGGAATTCTGGATGTGATTCTGACACTGCCGCTGGTATTACCGCCTACGGTTGTGGGTTACCTGCTGCTTCGGGTTTTGGGCCCGAAACGCATCATTGGTGCCTGGTTTTTCAAATGGTTTGGAATCCGGCTTACCATGAACTGGTGGTCTGCAGTGTTTGCCACGACAGTGGTCATTTTCCCACTGATGTATCGCACTGCAAGAGGCGCTTTCGAATCTTTTGATGAGACACTTGCGTATTCTGGACAGTCCCTGGGGCTGTCCAATCTTTCTGTTTTCTGGAAAATCCGTATGCCGTGCTGCCGACAGGGAATCCTTGCCGGAACCGTGCTGTCGTTTGCCAGAGCACTTGGAGAATACGGGGCCACCAGTATGATTTCCGGATATATTCCGGGGAAGACGGCGACAATTTCCACAACGGTGTACCAGCTCTGGAGAACTAATGACGATGCACTGGCGTTTCGGTGGGTGCTTGTAAATTTGTCGATTTCTTTTGCAGTGCTTCTTGCAGTGAATCTGCTGGAAAAGAAGAATCAGGGGACCAAAGTCCGAAAATGGAAGAAGAAGGCAGGAAACTGATATGTCACTGTATGTTGAAATTGAAAAAAAATTTACCGGATTTTGTCTGAATGTCAAACTGGAAGCTGGAGATGAGACACTCGCTCTTCTGGGTGCTTCGGGCTGCGGCAAAAGCATGACACTGAAGTGTATTGCCGGCATTGAAAAACCGGATGCGGGGAAAATTGTTGTTGATGGAATTACACTGTTTGACTCAAAAAAGAAGATCAATCTGACTCCCCAGGAACGAAAGACGGGGCTGATGTTTCAGAATTATGCGCTGTTTCCCAACATGACGGTCTATGATAATATCAGAGCGGGTGCCAGCAGAGAGAAAAATCCGGCACGAAAAAAAGAACTGATTCGGATGATGACAGAGCGATTTGGGATTGTCGATCTCTGTGGCCATTATCCTTATCAGCTCTCCGGCGGTCAGCAGCAGAGAGTTGCGCTTGCACGGATGTTAATCTCGAATCCTGGAATTTTACTGATGGATGAACCATTTTCCGCGCTGGATGCACACCTTCGGTTTCAGATGGAGCAAAAGGTGCGGGAGGTCATTCGGGAATTCGGGAAAACGGTTGTTCTTGTATCCCATGACCGTGACGAAGTTTTCCGTATGTCGGATAAGATTGCAGTTATGCATGATGGAGCGATCGAAGCGTGCGGATCCAAAAGTGAGGTGTTTGACAACCCCAAGACGAGAAACAGTGCTATTTTGACAGGATGCAAAAATATTTCACGGATCAGGATTCTCGATGAGATGCGTGTGGAGGCATTGGACTGGGGTATTCAGGTAAAGCTTTCAAAACCGGCGAAGGGGTATTCTTTTATCGGGATTCGGATGCATGATATAGTTCAGGGACAATCAAAAGAGAACAGATACTGCTGTAAAGTAGTGGAAGAAATAGAAAACCCGTTTTCCTACACAATTATGGTGAAACCGAAAGGTGCCATGCAGGGCAAAGCGATCGGATGGGAAATGGAAAAGTCACTTTGGAAAAGAATTCGCGCACAGGAAACAGAAATTTCACTTCCGAAAGAACGGATTCTGCTGCTGAAATAGAGAAAGGATGAAAGTATGAAAAAGATCAAAGTGGAAGATGCAGTTGGTATGACACTGTGTCATGATATTACGGAAATGCGTGATGGATTCAAAGGTGCTGCTTTTCGGCGCGGTCATGTGATTCGGGAAGAAGATATTCCAAGATTTCTGGATTTGGGAAAGAAGATGGTTTTTATCTGGGAAGAGAATGCAGGGGAGATTCATGAGGAGGATGCGGCCCTCCGTATGGCTGCGATGGCACCTGTTGAGGGGGCACATTATACAGCACCTTCTGAGGGTAAGGTTTTGCTCATGGCAGATCGGCGCGGCATGTTCCGGGTTAATACAGAACTTCTTCGGGAGATTAATTCCATTGGTGATCTGACGATTTCCTGTCTGCCGGATCATTATCCTGTGGAAGAAGGTGCACGGCTTGCCTCCATGCGAATTGTACCGCTGGTGACAAAAGAAGAACAGATCCGAAAGGCAGAAGAACTTTGCCGGGAAAACAGACTGCTGGATCTGCGCCCCTATAAGGAAAGAAAAGCGGGTGTGATTATTACAGGTTCCGAAATCTATACCGGCCGTATCAAAGACAAATTTGAGCCGGTGGTAAGAGAAAAGCTGAAAAAATATCCCTGTGAAATTCTTGGAGTGACGATTTGTGACGACAAACTGGAGATGATTACGGACGCGGCTGAAAAATATCTGGAAGATGGGGCAGATTTTCTGATTTTCACCGGCGGAATGTCGGTGGATCCGGATGACCTGACACCAACGGCGATCCGTGCGCTTGGTGCAGAGATTATCACACATGGAGTTCCTTCTCAGCCGGGCAATATGACACTGGTTGCCTATCTGAACGATACGGCGGTCCTTGGAATTCCCGGCGCGGCGATCAGCCTTCCGACAACCACTTTTGATGTGCTGCTTCCTCAGATTTTTACCGGTGACCGTCTGACAAAAAAAGATCTGATACGTCTCGGTGAAGGAGGACTTTGTCAGCTGTGTAAAGTCTGTCGTTTCCCGAATTGCACATTTGGAAGGTATTAATGTCGTTAAACGGTAAAAATCGGTTTTTTTGTAGGAAAAGTGTCATAAATTTCAGGAATTATACGAAAAATGTCGAACAAATTCGGTGGAATTTTGGTTAATTATATTGAATAAACAAAAGAAGAAAATTATAATGTCTTTAGTGTTTGGAAAAGAAAGTGTATTATGACAGATTTTGTGTGAAGGAATGGAAGGGTGAGCGTATGAGTTTGCTGATTTAAGGAGAGTTAGTTATGGAAAAGATCAATATTGCTGTTGCAGATGACAACGAACGTATGCTGGATCTGCTTGGAAACATTATCGGAAAGGATGATGAGCTGGAGCTGATTGGAAAGGCAGGCAATGGCAAGGAGATGTATGATCTGATCAGAGAAAAACAGCCTGATGTCGTATTACTGGATATTTTTATGCCGAAAATGGACGGCCTTACTGTAATGGAAAAGGTAAATGAGGATAAAACACTGAAGAAGAGACCTGCCTTCATTGTGGTATCGGCAGTGGGACAGGAGCGGATCACGGAGGATGCGTTTCGCCTGGGTGCCTACTATTATATTCTCAAGCCGTTTGATAATGAAATTCTCCTGAACCGAATCAAAGCAACAAGAGGCCTTCTGGCCGGAAACCGACTGCAAGCCAAACCTGCTGCAAGGGAGGTAAAAGCCGGCACACAGGAACGAAATCTTGAAATAGAAGTAACAGATATGATCCACGAGATTGGCGTCCCTGCTCATATCAAAGGATACCAGTACCTGAGGGACGCAATTATCATGTCAGTGGAGGACGTGGAAATGCTCAATTCGATAACCAAAATTCTGTATCCTACCATTGCAAAAAAGCATCAGACAACACCGAGCCGTGTGGAGAGGGCAATCCGTCATGCGATTGAGGTTGCCTGGAGCAGGGGAAAGATGGACACCATCGATGAACTGTTCGGATATACGGTCAGCAACCGCAAAGGGAAGCCTACCAATTCTGAGTTTATCGCGCTGATTGCCGATAAAATACGTCTGGAGTTAAAAAAATAGTGTGAAAATGCAGAGAATACAGAAGTTGGGACTTTTTTTTCTGTGAAAAGTAGGATATAATTTAGGAAGAATGTTAATTACCATTTCGCTGATGAAATAACAGGCAATCCAGATCCGGCAGCAGCGGCGGAAAGATAATTGATACGAAATCACAGGAGGGTTACATTGATGAAGAATATTTTGTTCGTTGCTTCAGAGTGCGTTCCGTTTATTAAGACCGGCGGACTGGCGGATGTAGTAGGGTCTCTTCCGAAGTACTTCCCCAAGGAGTATTTTGATGTACGTGTGGTGATTCCAAAGTATGCAGGAATCAAAGAAGAGTTTAAGAAACAGATGAATTATGTCACAAATTTCTATATGGATCTGAACTGGAGAAAACAGTACGTCGGAATCTTTGAGATGGAATACGGTGGAATCAAGTTCTACTTCATTGATAATGAAGAACATTTCGGAGGAAGCACCTGCTATAGCGGTATGCCATGGGATCTGGAAAAATTCGCATACTTCTCGAAAGCATCGCTGTCCATTCTTCCTACAATCGGTTTCCGCCCGGATCTGATTCACTGCCACGACTGGCAGACAGGACTTGTACCTGTTTACCTTCACGAGAGATTCCAGGCAGATGAATTCTACCGCGGAATAAAAACAGTTATGACCATCCATAATCTGAAATTCCAGGGCATCTGGGATCGTAAGACGATTCAGAGTATCACAGGCCTTTCAGACTATTACTTTACACCGGATAAACTTGAGTTTAAGAAAGATGCCAATTATCTGAAGGGCGGTCTGGTGTATGCAGATGCGATCACAACAGTAAGCAATACATATGCAAAAGAGATTCAGACACCGTTCTACGGTGAGGGACTCGACGGACTGATGTGTGCCCGTGCAAATTCTCTCCGCGGTATTGTAAACGGTCTCGATTACGATGAATATAATCCTGAGACAGATCCGCATATTGCAAAGAACTTTAATGCAAAGAATTTCCGTAAGGAAAAAGTGAAAAATAAAATCGCGCTGCAGCAGGAACTGGGGCTGGAGGTAAATCCGAAGACGATGATGATTGGTATTGTTTCCCGTCTGACGGATCAGAAAGGTTTCGATCTGATCAGTTATATGATGGATGAAATGTGTCAGGATTCTGTCCAGTTTGTGATCCTTGGAACCGGTGAAGAGAGATACGAGAATATGTTCCGTCATTTTGCATGGAAGTATGACAAGAAAGTTTCTGCGAATATTTATTATTCAGAAGCGTTGTCCCACAAGATCTATGCCGGATGTGATGCGTTCCTGATGCCTTCACTGTTTGAGCCCTGCGGACTTTCCCAGCTGATGAGTCTGCGCTATGGAACACTTCCGATTGTAAGGGAGACCGGAGGACTCAAAGATACCGTTGAGCCGTACAATGAGTTTGAGGGAACCGGAACCGGTTTCAGCTTTACCAATTATAATGCGCACGAAATGATGGGTACTGTCAGATATGCAGAGCGTATTTATTACGACAGAAAACGTGAGTGGAATAAGATGGTAGATCGTGCTATGGCACAGGACTACTCCTGGGCAAATTCAGCAAAACAGTATGAAGAAATGTATAACTGGCTGATCGGCTGATCAGCAGCAGGCAAAAACGCCGGTATCCCAAAGGATACCGGCGTTTTTTGCCTGCGTTGGTTCTTTGCAGAAACAGCATCCAAATATCTTTTGACAGTGATATTCTCATGTGATAAAGTGGGTGTATGCCAACATTCTGATACAGCATTTCGTTGTCCAAATCCCATTTAACAAAAAAGAGGTTACTATTCGGACCGCACAGTGTCCGTGGCCGTCTGAACAGCAACAACTCCGGAAGAGCTTCAGCGAAAAACAGGTTGACAACCTACAGAAATTGTAATACTATGTGTATGTGAAACGAACATTCGTTCGTATAGTAAAGGAGAACGTGATATGGCAAATACCAGCAATCATCAGGAAGAAAAAATGCGCGCTCTTGACGCGGCGCTTGGACAAATTGAAAAACAGTACGGAAAAGGTGCTGTCATGAAACTGGGTGATTCCAGAGCAATTATGAATGTGGAGACGATTCCAACAGGTTCCCTGAGCCTTGACATTGCACTGGGACTTGGTGGTGTTCCAAAGGGAAGAATTATCGAAATCTACGGACCTGAGTCTTCCGGTAAGACTACAGTTGCACTTCATATGGTTGCAGAGGTGCAGAAGAGAGGCGGAATTGCAGGATTTATCGATGCTGAGCATGCACTGGATCCTGTGTATGCAAGGAATATTGGCGTTGATATTGATAATCTTTATATTTCACAGCCGGACAATGGAGAGCAGGCACTGGAGATCACAGAGACAATGGTACGCTCCGGAGCCGTGGATATTATTATTGTGGACTCTGTTGCAGCTCTGGTTCCAAAGGCAGAGATTGACGGAGATATGGGAGATGCCCATGTGGGTCTTCAGGCTCGTCTGATGTCACAGGCACTTCGCAAACTGACAGCTGCCATCAGTAAGTCAAACTGTATTGTTATTTTTATCAATCAGCTTCGGGAAAAAGTTGGCGTGATGTTTGGCAATCCGGAGACAACTACCGGTGGACGTGCACTGAAGTTCTATTCCTCTATTCGTCTGGACGTAAGAAGAATTGAAGCTCTGAAACAGGGCGGTGAGGTTGTGGGAAACCGCACCAGAATTAAGGTTGTGAAGAATAAGGTGGCACCGCCGTTCCGTGAAGCAGAATTTGATATTATGTTTGGTAAGGGAATTTCGAGGGAAGGCGATATTCTTGATCTGGCAGTGAATGTGGGTGTGATTCAGAAGAGCGGTGCCTGGTTTGCGTATAACGGAGAGAAGATCGGACAGGGACGGGAAAATTCCAAAGCTTACCTGCGTGACCATATGGAGGTCATGGAGGAAGTGGAGAAAAAGGTACGTGTTGCTTACGGTCTGCTAAAAGAGGATGCAAAAGCGGAAGCTGCGGAAAAACAGGGCGAGGATCCTATCGCGGATGCGCTGTTTTCTGATGAGGATGAGTAATTCATGTATGTGACTTCAATCCAGCCGTACCGCAGGGAGAGGTTCAGGGTAATACTGGAAAATGGCGAGATCCTGACACTCTATCATCGTGAAATGGAGGAATACGGGATCCGGGAGGGAGAAGATCTGCCGCAGTCAGTGTATCAGGAGATTCTCCAGGAAGTTCTTGGTAAGAGAGCCAGACATCGTGTGCTGTATCTGCTCATGCAGCAGCCCAGAACTAGAAAACAGCTCCTGGATAAGCTGCGATCAGATGGATATCCGGAACAGACTGCACTGGATGCCATCGCCTATGCGGAAGGTTTTCATTATGTGGATGATCGGAATTACGTGGAACAGTACCTTGCCGGACCTGGAGCTAAAAAAGGGCGAAGGGCAGTGTTCCATGAACTGTCGGAAAAGGGAATTGATCATCAGCTGATCGAAACAATGCTTGAGGAACATGAAGAGCGGGATGAATCTTCGATTCTGAGAAAAGAGGCTTTTCATCGGCTTGGCACGCCTCACAGACTGGATGAGAAAGAATACCGGAGGATTTTCGGATATCTGGCAAGAAAGGGCTTTGAAGGCGGAGCGATCTGCAGGGTTCTGGAAGAGTTTCAGAACCTTTCTGTAGAAAATGATCCGGAGGAAGAGAGATTTTTCTGAAAAATCCTCGGCGTTTATTGGAACCGCAGTGACATTTCATAAAATATGCGCAAAGAAAATTTTATTACATTGACAAATTTGTGAAAAGAGTATAGAATTGAAGTGTTGTAAATGTACAACCCAATATCCTTCAGAACGCGGAGATTTGTTTTCCTGCGTGATGGCCCAAAGGATATGAGGAATCTCGCAGTTTTGAAAGAGGGATTCAAGTCTGTGGGAATGAAAATTAAATAAGGAGGTGCTCCGGTAGTGAATACAGGTATGGTAGTACTGATCGTATTCATTGCTGTAGTAGTCACGTTGCTTATTGCGGTTCCTGTAACCAGGA
Source organism: Fusicatenibacter sp. (assembly GCA_022766945.1). Classification (GTDB taxonomy): domain Bacteria; phylum Bacillota; class Clostridia; order Lachnospirales; family Lachnospiraceae; genus Fusicatenibacter. The sequence continues at coordinate 29,226 of JALEOU010000031.1, forward strand.
AAATTGCTGTGGACAATAAGGTCAGACAGGATGCTGAAAAAATTGGCACAGCAGAAGAAAAGGCGAGAAACATCATAGATGAAGCATTGAAAACTGCTGAAACTAAGAAACGGGAAGCCCTGCTGGAAGCGAAGGAAGAATCTCTGAAAACGAAGAATGAAGTGGAAAGAGAGACAAGAGAGCGCAGAGCAGAACTGCAGAAATATGAAAAGCGTGTCTTATCCAAGGAAGAATCAGTGGATAAGAAGGCTGACATGCTGGAGCGGCGTGAAAACGAAATTACAGCAAAGGAAGCAAACGTCAGAAAGAAAGAGAAGGAAGTAGACGGTTTACACGAAAAAGGAGTACAAGAGTTGGAGAGAATCTCCGGTCTTACCTCCGAGGAAGCAAAAGAGTATCTGTTAAAATCTGTGGAAGACGAAGTCAAGATTGACACTGCCAAGCTTTACAAGGAACTGGAAGGAAAAGCCAGGGAAGAAGCAAACCGCAAAGCGAAGGAATATGTGGTTAACGCGATCCAGAAATGTGCAGTGGATCATGTGGCAGAGAGTACAATCTCTGTGGTTCAGCTGCCAAGTGATGAAATGAAGGGCAGGATCATCGGACGCGAGGGAAGAAATATCCGAACACTGGAGACCCTGACGGGTGTGGATCTGATTATTGATGACACACCGGAGGCGGTTGTTCTTTCTGCATTTGATCCGATTCGCCGGGAAGTCGCAAGAATTGCTCTTGAAAAGCTGATTGTAGATGGACGTATCCATCCCGCACGCATCGAAGAGATGGTGGAGAAAGCGAGAAAAGAAGTAGAGCAGAATATCCGCGAGGAAGGTGAAGCGGCAGCATTGGAAGTAGGTGTTCATGGACTTCATCCGGAACTGATCCGTCTGCTTGGACGCATGAAATTCCGTTCCAGCTATGGACAGAATGCACTGAGACATTCGATTGAAGTGGCACAGTTATCCGGCCTTCTGGCAGGTGAAGTGGGATGTGATGTACGCGTGGCCAAGCGTGCAGGTCTTCTTCATGATATTGGAAAATCCATTGACCATGAAGTGGAAGGATCTCACATTCAGATCGGTGCAGATCTCTGTAAGAAGTATAAAGAATCTGCAATTGTTATTAATGCAGTAGAAGCCCATCATGGGGATGTGGAACCGCAGTCTCTGATTGCATGTATTGTGCAGGCAGCCGATGCTATTTCAGCGGCAAGGCCTGGAGCGAGAAGAGAAACACTGGAAACATATACAAACAGATTAAAACAGTTGGAAGACATCACAAATTCTTTCAAGGGTGTCGAGAAATCTTTTGCTATTCAGGCAGGTAGAGAAGTGCGTATCATGGTAGTGCCTGAGCAGGTGTCAGATCCTGAAATGGTATTGTTGGCACGTGATATCTCAAAACAGATTGAAGCTGAACTGGAGTATCCGGGACAGATCAAAGTAAATGTAATACGTGAGAGTCGTGTGACAGATTACGCGAAGTAGAGCACAAAAAGCCAGGCAGAATGTGAGAAGCATTCTTGTATGATAAAGAAGGAAGTGCAGCTGAGAAGTGGCTGCACTTCCTTCTGCTTTATTCAGAAGAAAGAGAACGTTTTTTCCGGAGCTTTTGAGGAGTACAGCCATAAAGATGTTGAAATGTTCGCAGGAAGACACGATAGTTCGTGATACCGTGCTTTTCCATCAGAAGCGTGATGGTCTCATCGCTGTGTAATAATTCTTCGTGCAGATGCATTGCCCGTACGTCATTGACGTATTCCAGAAAAGTCTGACCAGTGTGTTTTTTGAAAAGACGGCAGAAATATTCGCGGGACAGTGCCAGATACGAGGCAGCATCATTAAGAGTAATTGTTTCACGATAATGCAGCCTGACCCATTCCATAATTTGAGTAATACGCGTGGCATCTCTTGCGCTTTGCAAGGGGCCTGTCTGCTTATTCCCAAAAGAATAGGTTCGATACAGGTGGAACAAAAACTCATATAACCGGGAAGCAAATAGGATTTGGTAACCGTCCGAATGTTCTTCCCAGATTTGTTCCAGTTCACGAACTAATTGACAAAGCTTTTCTCCGGCAGGTGAAGCAGCTGTTATGATCGTTTCAAAGCGTAGCTGATCAAAATGAGGAAGAAAAGACTTCAGCTTCTCAGCAGAAATCTGAATCAGGAGATAGGAGCAGCCTTTTGTTTTGGTCATGTGAAGATCCCGGGGATTGATGACCATGATCTGATTTTCTTTAACTTCATATTCATTGGCTGAAATAACAGCCGACAAAGATCCGTTTTTCAGATAAAGAACTTCGAGATATTCATGCCAGTGAGCAGGAACAATGTAAGCACCGGAATGGACAAGCTCAAATCTGGCCGGAATCATAGGTGTTTCTTCGATTGTTTCGTAGAATACTGTACTCATAATACCCTCACCATAGTAATTAACGTCAATTCTGAATGGAAACCTGATAAAAATTCTATCAGAATTCAAATAAAATATCAATATCGTCATAAATAAGGATAAAATAATATGTTGAAATTTCTGTTGAAAAACGGCATAATAAATTTTAATTGAGTGCATGGAAATGATTCCGTTTACCTGCACTTGCCGATCTGGCAAAACTGTCCTTGGGAGGTATCGAAATGAGAAAAGCAAAGGTGAGAACATTTAACGGAACAACGTCTAATGAAGTAACACCAAGAGAGCTTCAGAACAGAGCGTTGGCGCGAAAAGCGGCCGGGGAAGGGTTTGTACTTCTGAAAAATGAAAATCATTTTCTTCCTTTGGCGAAAGGAGGTAAAATCGGTCTGTATGGAGCTGGCGCAGTTCGGACGATTAAAGGCGGAACCGGTTCCGGTGATGTAAATGAGCGTTCTTCTGTCAATATCTGGCAGGGAATCGAAAATGCAGGCTTTGAGGTGACCAGCACAGCATGGCTGGAGTCTTATGAGAAACTGTATCAGGAGTCCAGACTGGAATGGAAAAATACGATTTTTCAGAAAATGGAAGCGGAAAAGATGAATTTCTTTGATGCCTATTCTGCCACTCCGTTTTTTATGCCCTGCGGAGATTCTCTGGATACAGAAGCTGCGGCAGCAGATGGAGCATCTACTGCATTCTTTGTGCTCGCGCGTATAGCAGGTGAGAATAAAGATCGTTTTGACGAAGAGGGCGATTACTTTATCTCAAAAGAGGAAAAGGCACTTCTTTCACAGATTTGTGATGTTTATGAGAATGTCGTACTCGTAATCAATACCGGTGGGTTGATGGATCTGGCATTTGCAGACGAGTTTGTTAAGATCCGGGCGATTGTACAATACGTACAGGCAGGCCAGGAGGGCGGCAATGCGTTTGCGGATCTTGTAACCGGAGCAGTAACTCCTTCCGGGAAGATGACAGATACCTGGGCTTTGACCTATCAGGATTATCCAAATGCTGCTACTTTCAGCTACAAGAGTGGTGATGTATCAATTGAAAAATACGAAGAGGGTATTTTTGTGGGATACCGTTATTTTGATACGTTTGATGTTCCGGTAAGATACTCGTTTGGTTTCGGCCTTTCCTATACAGAGTTTTCGATGCAGTCGACTGATATACAGGTTAGCGGGCTTGGCACGATGAACCCGAGAGTCAGTGTTGATGTGACTGTGGAAAATATCGGAGATACGTATGCGGGCAAAGAGGTTGTTCAGATATATGCTTCCTGTCCTGTGGGGAAACTTCCAAAAGAATTCCGACGCCTGGCCGGTTTTGCAAAGACAAAATTGCTTTCTCCCGGAGAAAGAGAGAAACTTACCATCTCGTTCCCGCTGTATCAGCTGGCGTCCTACAGTGAGGAAAAAGCGGCGTGGATTCTGGAAAAAGGCACCTATGGCATCTGGGTGGGAAATTCACTGGATGCGTCAGAGATTTCCGGGACTATCGTTCTGGATGCGGATGCCGTGATGGTACAGTGTGAAAACATTTGCCCGCTGAAAGAAGAATTGAAAGAGATGGAACTTGATCAGGAGATGGCAGCCGCAAAAGAAGCAGCATGGAAGGAAAAAGCAGTCGGTAAGGTTTCTGTTTCCATCAGTGCGAAAGAGATTCCGACAGAAATCGTGGATTATGGAAATCCATTGGAGGAACTTCCGGGTGAAGCAGGCAGCATCGTGAATTCTCTTTCAGAAGAGCAGCTGATTCTTCTGGCAACCGGAGATCCAAGCCGTGATCAGGCAAACGCCCTTGGCTCCGCCGGTGTGTCGGTTCCGGGAGCTGCGGCAGAGACATCTCAGAGCGCATCTTCTGAGCCGTGGAATGTGGCATGTATTGCATTGGCAGATGGCCCTGCAGGTTTGCGTCTGAAAAAAGAGTATCAGGTGGATGACGGAAAGATTGTTCCCACAGATTTTCTTGCTGCGCTGGAAGGCGGATTTTTTGCCGGAGAACAGGAGAAGAGGGGTGTTTCCTACTATCAGTATTGTACCGCAATTCCGGTTGGAACGCTGCTCGCACAGAGCTGGAATCTGGATCTGATCAAGGAAGTCGGAGAGATGATTGGCCATGAGATGGAACTGTTTAATGTGACTCTATGGCTGGCTCCGGGCATGAATATTCACAGAAACCCGCTGTGCGGACGGAACTTCGAATATTATTCGGAAGATCCGTTGCTTGCCGGCATGATGGCAGGTGCTATGACATTGGGCGTACAGAGAGTTCCGGGGTGCGGCACTACCATCAAACATTTTGCCTGCAACAACCAGGAAGACAATCGCATGGGTTCTGATTCCATTCTCTCCGAGAGAACGTTGCGTGAAATTTATCTCAAAGGATTTGAGATTGCAGTGAAAAATTCGCAGCCGATGTCTATTATGACTTCCTACAATCTGATCAATGGTGTACATGCTGCTAACTGCTATGATACCTGTACAAAAGCCGCCAGAAATGAATGGGGATTTGCAGGTGCGATCATGACTGACTGGACGACAACCAATGTTCAGATCAAGGGGGAATGTACAGCTGCAGGCTGTATGAGAGCAGGAAATGATATGGTTATGCCTGGCCTGTCGATGGATCATGATAATATCCGCCAGGAGCTAGCGAACGGTACACTTTCGATACAGGAATTGAAACGGTGTATCTACAATACGGTCAATATTGTGCTTTGTTCCAATCAGTATGAAGGTGCTGTAAGCTATCTGGATCAGTTTGAAGATCTCGATACCTACCTGACAGTAAAATAGGGCTCAAAATATTAAGTATACAGAGATGGACTGCTGTTCCCAGAAGAAGGAATGGCAGTCCTTATTCATATTACCGGATCATCTGTCATATAAATAGCCAGGACATATTGGTAAAGCTTTGAAAGGGGAACTATGGGGCGTGGAAAGAGAATCGAATATGTGCGATACTGGCGTTATTTCTGCACTCTTTTTTTTGTTGGATTTCTGGTTGGCAGTATCTTTACAGGGATTTCATTCCAGTACCAAAACGTGGGAGAAAGTACAATCCGGGTTTTTCGGATTGAGCAGTTTTTGAACCGAAAGATAGAGGCAAAACAGAGTTTTCGCTATCTGCTTCGGATTCGAATGGCTCCGGTATTATCCGGTATGGTGATTGCAATGACCGTTTTTGGGGGTGTATTTGCTTCCATGGTGAATTTTGGCTATGGATTTTTGTGTGGTGTATTGCTCACCATAGCTCTGCTGCAAAATGGGATCAAAGGATTTCTCTTATTTATCGGAACCCTGATGCCGCAGATGCTGATCTATTTTCCGGCACTGATTCTGATGTCCTGTGTCTGCAATGCATGGTCGGAAAATACGCGGCTGGGAGGAGGAAGGATTCAGAAAGAATCGATCAGGTATGGTCTTGTCTATCTGCTGGGGGCAGTACTGGTTCTCTGGGGAATTTTCCTGGAAAGCTATATCTGTCCGCAGTTCCTTGGAATTTTGCTTGACATTTAAAATAAGAATTGTATATAATCATAAGATACGGATCATGAACCAGAGTCAGGAAGGACCGGATCCCGGCAGGAACGAAGAGGAACGGATGAGAAATATGAAGGATGAGATTTGTGAATTTATAAATTATCTGCATAATGTAAAGAAAGCTTCGCACAATACCGAAATTTCTTATGAGCGTGACCTCAAAAAGATGGCAAATTATTTGGAAAGTCAGGGTGTCACTGCCATAGAACAGGTAAACGCTACGAATCTCAATTCTTATATGCTGTATCTGGAGAGAGAACAGCTGTCGCCGGCAACGGTATCGCGCAGTGTGGCCGCCATTCGTGCATTCTTTCAGTTTGAGACGCAGAACGGACGTGTAAAACCGGATCCATCTATTGGACTAACTCCTCCAAAAGTAGAACGAAAAATTCCGGAAATCTTAAGTGTACAGGAAGTGGATCTGCTGATGCGTCAGCCGGATGAGAAAACCCCGAAAGGAATTCGGGATAAAGCAATGTTGGAACTGTTGTATGCGACCGGGATTCGTGTCAGCGAGTTAATTCATCTGAAAGTGACAGAGATCAATCTTCAAATGGGATATATTGCTTGTCATGAGGGCAGCAAAGATCGTGTTGTTCCTTTTGGCAGTGCGGCAAGAAAAGCACTGGAACGTTATGTTAAAGAGTCGCGCAGTGTTATGCTTGGCGCACGGGAAAGTGAGTATCTTTTCGTGAACTGCTCAGGCACTCCTATGAGTCGCCAGGGATTCTGGAAAATATTGAAGAACTATGCAAAAGCGGCAGGAATTACTGCGGATATTACGCCCCATACGCTGCGTCATTCCTTTGCGGCTCATCTTCTTCAGAATGGAGCAGACCTGAAAAGTGTTCAGGAGATGCTGGGACACTCGGATATTTCCACTACCCAGATGTATCTCAATGTGGGAGTTTACAAAATCAGAGATGTTTATAATCGCGCGCATCCGCGTAAATAAAAGCCTGATGATAAAAAAGAAGACAGCCTTTGAAAAGACTGCCTTCTTTTTTATCATGCTGCTCAGCATTCCTCTGCGATATCGTAAATCAGCTTTTCCGTCTCATTCCATCCAAGGCAGGGGTCTGTAATGGATTTGCCATAGATATGGGTGCCGCAGCCGATTTTCTGGTTGCCGGGCTCCAGGTAACTCTCAATCATGACACCTTTCACCAGCCTTTCGATCTCCCTGGAGCATCTGCGGTTATGCAGAACATCCTTGACGATTCGAACCTGCTGCTCATACTGCTTGTTTGAGTTAGAATGATTGGCATCAATGATAGTTGCCGGATTCTTCAGGTGGGTTTCGTTGTATTTTTCTAACAGAAGCTGAATATCTTCGTAATGGTAATTTGGGATTGAATTGCCGTGTTTGTTGGTTGCACCGCGAAGAATCGTGTGCGTCAGAGGATTTCCGGTGGTCTTAACCTCCCAGGTACGATAAATAAAGGAATGGGAAGCCTGGGCCGCAATCACAGAATTAATCATGACAGAAAAATCACCGCTGGTGGGATTTTTCATACCTGCCGGAATGTCAATACCGGAAACGGTAAGACGATGCTCCTGATTTTCCACTGAACGTGCACCTACAGCCACATAGGAAAGAATATCAGACAGATAACTCCAGTTGGAGGGATAGAGCATTTCGTCAGCAGAAGTGAGCTCTGTTTCCTCAACGACACGCATGTGCATCTTTCTCATGGCAATCAGACCATGCAGCAGATCTGGTTTCTTCTCAGGATCCGGCTGATGAACAATGCCTTTGTAGCCTTCTCCGGTGGTACGTGGTTTATTCGTATAGACACGGGGAATGAGGATCAGTTTGTCGGAAACTTTTTCGGCTACTCTTGCCAGACGGGTGGTATATTCCAGAACAGCATCTTCATTGTCTGCAGAACAGGGACCTACAATCACGAGAAATTTATCAGACTCTCCGGTAAAGACCCTGGCGATCTTTTGGTCCCGATCTTTTTTGACCTCGGCAGCATGACTGCTTAAGGGGTACTGCTCCCGGATCTCATTGGGAGTTGGAAGTTTTTTAACAAATTCAAAGCTCATAGATTTTCTCCTTTTGCCTTTGTATGAATTCCTTTGTGCAAAGAGGAGATTGGCCTGCCTCTTTGCATATCAAACAATATTATAATACAAAATATGAAAAAAGTCGATATTTTTTCGGCAGTTTGAGAAAAATCGAAAGGATCAAAGGATTTTCCACATATGGAGGAAAAAGATTGTGCAAAATTACAGCAGAAAAACATTGACGCTGCAGGTAAAAGAGTAGTATGATAATTGAAACGAAGACGTTTTGCGTATATGCAAAACGTCTTTTTGTTTTTGGAGCAAAGGAAGTATTTTAAGAAGAAGGTATTTCCGTACTGCCGAAAAAAAGTAGGGAGGAATGCATATGAAAAATATGGATCTGTGCCGCCATACAGATACAGTCAATGAACTGTTGGCCAGATATGGTGTGAAATTCGGAATCTATAAAAATAACGAATTCCACGAACAATTATTTCCGTTTGATGCAGTTCCGCGGGTCATTGACAAAGAGGAATTTGCGTATCTGGAAAAAGGTCTGAAACAGAGAGTTATGGCATTAAATTGCTTTATCCGTGATATTTATGGGGAGAAACAGATTGTGAGAGATCATGTGGTACCGGAAGAATTTATTTTTGCCTCCAGTGGATATCTCGCACAGTGCGAAGGTGTTCTTCCGCCAAAAGGAATTTATGCGCATATTGCAGGAATTGATCTGGTGCAGGGGAAAAACGATGAGTGGTACATACTAGAGGATAATCTTCGTGTGCCATCCGGTGCTTCCTATCCTATGATTGCAAGAGATCTCTGCCGTAAAAGCAGTCCGAGCACTTTTAAAGAGTATCATATTGAGGACAATCGCAATTACGCGCAGCTGCTCAGAAATACGATGGATTACGTCAATACCGGGGGCCATACTGTGATTCTGACGCCTGGGCGGTACAACGCAGCATATTTTGAACATTCCTATCTTGCAGAAAAGACAGGCGCACATCTGGTTACCGGAAATCAGCTGATCGTGGAAAATGATTATCTGTATTTTATTGATTACAGCGGAAAAAAAGAAAGAGTAGGTGCCGTTTACAGAAGAATATCGGATGAATATCTGGACCCGATGAATTTTAAGGAGGAATCTCTGATTGGAATTCCTCACATTTATGATATTTTCCGTAAAGGAAATGTGGCGCTTCTCAATGCTCCGGGAAATGGTGTTGCAGATGACAAAGGAATTTACTATTTTGTGCCTAAGATGATCCGGTACTATCTGGACGAAGAGCCGATTCTTCAGAATGCACCTACCTATCTGCCGTTCTATGAGCAGGATATGGCTTATGTACTGGAGCATTTTGATCATCTGGTATTGAAAGATGTGGCGGAGGCTGGCGGTTACGGTGTTGTTTTTGGCGACAAGATGACAAAAGAAGAGAAAGAAAATTTTATTGGACTTTTGAAAAAAGAACCGCGTCGCTTTATTGCACAGGAAATCATTGATTTTAAGGATATCGATATTCTGGATCAGGGGCAGTGGGTGCCGAGAAAAGCAGATTTAAGAGCTTTTGTCCTGATGGGTGAGGAACCGGTCGTATGGAAAAGCGGACTGACGCGTTTTTCACGCAATCCGGATTCTTTCATCGTCAATTCGTCTCAGGGAGGAGGGTTTAAAGACACATGGGTATTATCTCAGTAGAAAATACAGACCGCCTGTACTGGCTTGGCAGGTACAGCGAACGGGTATACACGACCATACGATTGTTTTCTGACAGTTTCGATGAAATGATAGACTCGTATCTTGACAGCTATGAAGTATTCTGCAAAAGACTGGACATTCCGAATATTTACACTTCCAGCGCGAACTTCATTGAGCGTTACTGTTTTGATTCAGAAGATCCCAATTCCATTTATTCGAATCTGACAAGAGCCTATGATAACTGTATTACCCTGAGAGAAGAAATCGGGAGTGAATGTGTATCCTATATTCAGCTGGCAATGTATGACATGAACCGGGCAAGGGTTTCCGAAGCTCCGCTGATTGAGCTGCAAAAAGTAGTGGATAATATTCTTGCATTCTGGGGAATTGTTGATGACAGTATTGACAGTGAAAATGTCAGAAATATTATAAAAGTTGGCAAACGAATTGAACGCCTGGATCTCTATGCGAGACTTCATCTGGATGCCGAAAAGATGGAACGCGAGGTAGACCGTCTGGTGGGAAGGATACCAAGAACCTGTCTGAAATACCGGAAGGAAGCACTGTCAAGGCTAAAAGAACTTGTCGAAGCTTCGGAAATCGATTATTATAGTATTGTAAAAGAGGTAGAAAGCATACTGGAGGAATAATCGATATGAAGGAACTGCATTTCGAATACAGCATGAAACTGGAATTTGAAACACCGGTGGAAAAACACCGTTTTACTTTAAAATGCGTTCCGCGTTCTGACAAAAGACAAAAGATCTTAGATTTAAACATTGATGTTTACCCAAAGGAGTTCTTATCTACAGATGAGGACTCCTTTGGAAATCAGTGCATATATGGATATTCGGAAGGTTTTCATGACCATTTTTCGGTCTCTTTAAGCGGCCGGGCGCTCTGCGGTCTGTCATCTTGTGAGGATGACGCAAAAGAAGCCCGGATCGGACTGTTTCGCTATCAGAGCGAATATACAAAACCAGGTCCCGAAATTACCGCATTTACAAACAGTATTCAGGTGGAAGATACGGCTTCTGATCTGGATCGGGCAATTCATTATATGAAGGCACTTTATGGCCGTTTTTCGTATGTACCACGTGTGACAACAATAAATACAACTGCGGAAGAAGCATTTGCAGGAGGATGCGGTGTCTGCCAGGATTATTCGCATATTCTGCTCTCTATGTGCCGGATGAGACAGATTCCATGCCGGTATGTAGTGGGAATGTTGATGGGTGAAGGAGAGAGCCATGCCTGGGTGGAAATTTGCCAGAATGGTGTCTGGATTCCGTTGGATCCTACAAACAATCTGATTGTGGAGGATCAGCATATCAAAATCTCATCGGGGCGGGATTACAAAGACTGTCTCGTAAACCAGGGGATTTTCATGGGGCAAACACTTCAGAGACAAAAGGTATACGTTCTTGTCAGAGAAGAGAGAATGTAAGAAAGCGAAATTTGGAACAGAGTAAAATAAAAAAGAAAGCGTTCAGCCAGCTTTTGGCTGAAGGAGATAAAAGAGGACACTTTATGATAAAAACAGTTGCAGAAGTGGGATTTCCGGTTGATGAGATACTGCGTATTCAGAAACAGCGTCTGGAACCAGCGGATGGAGCATCCGGAAAAAGAATCAGTATTGTGACAGGAATTCATGGGGATGAACTGGAAGGACAGTATGTGTGCTATGAAGTTGCAAGAAGAGTCGGTGAACATCCGGAGTTTCTGCGCGGAATCGTAGATATTTATCCGGCACTGAATCCTTTTGGAATTGATTCTGTTACGAGAGGGATTCCTGCATTTGATCTGGATATGAATCGGATTTTTCCGGGCAGGGAAGATGGAGATATGAACGAATATGTGGCATCCAGAATTATTGAAGATCTGGAAGGATCCGATCTGTGTCTGGATATTCATGCCAGCAATATCTATCTGACAGAAGTTCCACAGATCCGTATCAATGAGGAACACACAAACAGCCTTCTTGATTTGGGAAAGCTGGCGAATGTGGACTTTCTGTGGGTGCACAGCAACAGTACAGTGCTTTCTTCTACATTGGCTTACAGCCTCAACAGCCGCAAAGTTCCCACACTGGTTGTTGAGATGGGAGTTGGAATGAGGATTTCCAGAGAGTACGGGGAGCAGCTAACAGATGGCATCTTTCGGCTGATGGCGCATCTTGGGATCTGGGAAGGACCAACGGCGATGGTACGCCAACCTATCATATCAGCGGATCCGAACGAAGTGGAGTTTCTGAACGCTCCTGTTTCCGGAATATTTATGAAAACACGATCTCATGGGGCTCTGGTGAAAAAGGGTATGGAAATCGGACAGATCGTGGATCCGTTAAAAGGGATTTGTCTGTGTTCCGTGACGGCACCGGCGGACGGCTGGCTGTTTACAATTCGGGAGTATCCGGTTGTAGATGAGGGTTCACTTCTGGCGCGAATTTTGAAAGGACATGATGCCGAGGTGCAGGAAAAATACCAAAAAGAGTGACCGGCAGGAGGATGTTATGGAACGTAAAATACTGTTTGAGATCAAAGGGCTGTACCGTGATGATTTTCGCGTGACGGGGTTTTCTTTTGGACAGGGAGAAAAAACACTCTGTGTCGTAGGCAGTACCCGTGGAAATGAAAATCAGCAGCTGTTTTGCTGCTCGCAGCTGATCAGAAGACTGAGCGAACTGGAAGAAAAAGGAAAAATCACGCCGGGAGTCGAGATTTTGGTGATTCCCTGTGCGAATCCATATTCGATGAATATCAAAAAAAGATTTTGGAGTATCGACAATACGGATATCAACCGTATGTTTCCGGGATATGAAAAAGGAGAGACAACTCAGAGAATTGCTGCCGGTATCTTTGAGGTTGTAAAAGAATATCAGTATGGGATTCAGTTTGCCTCTTTTTATATGCCGGGAGCATTTGTGCCTCATGTCCGGATGATGAAAACGGGATATGAGGATGTGACGCTTGCTCAAAAATTCGGTCTTTCCTATGTGGTGCGTCATACGCCAAGGCCATTTGATACAACAACGCTGAATTACAACTGGCAGATCTGGGAAACACAGGCATTTTCCATATATACAACAAATACAGCGAAAGTAGATATGGAAAGCGCCCGCCAGGCAGTGGAGGCGATCCTGAATTTTATGTCATGGCAGGGTATGATCAGATATCGCGGTCATGAGGGTTACGTTTCCAGAGTGATTGACAGCGATGATATGATACCGGTGAGGGCAGATCATGCCGGATTTTTCGAGGCACATGTCAGTGCCGGTGAGGAGGTCAGCACAGGACAGCTTCTTGCAAGAATCTATGATCCGTATCTTGGAACCATGCGAAGTGCACTCTATGCACCGTTCCATGGCACAGTTGCTTTTGTGCATGATGAGGCGATGACATACGAAGCAACAGCAGTGTTGAAACTGATCCGGGAAGAAGAGTGGTAAATCCGTTTGTATCTGCAAAAAGAAACAGGCCAGTCAGCTGGTCTGTTTCTTTTTGCAGAAGAAAGGAAGGTGATGCTTTCCGGAAGAGATGAGAGGAAACAAAAGAGAAAGGTAGATTGTACAGGAAAGGATGAGAGGGAATATCAGTGCAGCCAGCTGTGGCAAAACTGCAAAGTGGGCGAGAAGTGTGAAAAAGGCCTGTGTCAGCTGCAGGGAAAGGATCAGGGAGGCTATAGGGAGAAGCAGATTATGAAAAGGATGTAATTCGAAGGGAATCTCTCTTCGAAGGAAATACAGGTTCATAAGAGTGATCGCGAGTTCACTTGCAAGCATTCCGTACAGATATCCGAGAATGCCTTTTTCGGGAATCAGAAACCAGACAAAAAGAATGCGAATGAGAATGCCCACGATGTTTTGGAAAAAGACAAGCGTTGTTTTTCCAAGACCATTCAATATACTTGTCAGAGTGGCTTCAAGATAGAGAAAAGGACTGAGAAAAGATAAAATCCCAAGAAATGTACCGCATTGTTCGCTTCTGAACAGTACAAGCCCCATTTTCGATCCATAAAAGAAAAAAGCTCCCACTGCATAGATGCCAAGCACCATGCAGTATTTGATGGTTTGTTCTGTAGTTGCAAGGATGCTCTCTTTTTTGCCGGCAGCCTGATCCTTAGCGATATCCGGAAGCAGCATGACGGAGACGGCATGGGTGATTGTTGAAGGAAAAGAAATCATAGGAAGAGCCATTCCGATCAGGATGCCGAGGGTTTCCAGAGACTCTTTTTGGGTCAGACCGAATAACAATAGTCTGCCCGGAATCAGAACAGATTCAATTCCGTGTAGCAGATTGATAAAAATACGATTCAGTGTCAGCGGCAGTGCCATGCCCATCAGAGGGCTGAAATAATCGCGAACAGGATAGTCCGGCAGTCTGGCTGCAGAGTGTAAAGGGGAGGAAGCTGCCAAAAAAAGGGACGTCACGACACAGGATGCGATTTCACCTGCAACAGTGCCGATTGCCGCAACAGAAGCAGTCAGAGTCTGGCCCTGCAGAAGAGAAATACGGCATACCGCATAAGTAACGGCAGCGCGTGTGCATTGTTCCAGCAGCTGACAGAGGGACGGGACTGCGGTTTTGTTTTGACCGAAATACCATGCGGTAAGGCAGGAATGAATACTTGCCGGAAAAATGGCAAAGGCAATTACACGAAGAATTGGAATGGTCCTTTCCTCAAGGAGCAGCCCATATCCGATCAAATCAGCAAACTGATAAAGCAAAATACCGGCACTCAGGGAGAGAACAGCAGCAGTCAGTGTACCGACAAATAGAAAACGCAGGGCTTTTTCTCTGTCATTTGCAGCAGTACTTGAAGCGATGAAACGGGAGAGCGCAGTCTGGATTCCGCCTACGCAGACGGAGAGCATTAGTGCGTAGACCGGAGCGATCAGCTGAAAAATTCCGAGTTCCTCCGCACCGATCATCTGAGAGAGGAATATTCTATAGAAGAACCCGATTACTCTGCTCAGAAGCCCGGCAGAAGTGAGTGTGAATGTGCCAATCAGCAATACTTTCTTTTTTGACATAAGATCCTTTACCCCTTTACCCTGGTATTCATAGTATATGAAAAAATAGCCTTGACAGAACTAAGAAACGATGCTATTCTGACTATGACATAAATCCGACAAAATCAGTCGGATTTATATCGGAAAAAGAACAACGCTTCAGGAGGAGATCAGGAATGAAACTTTCTACCAAAGGAAGATATGGTCTTCGCGCATTGATTGATCTGGCAAGCCACGATAGTGAAGGAGCTGTGTCCATACAGAGTATTTCGGAGCGTCAGGGTATCTCCGAGAGCTATCTGGAACAGCTGGTACGGCCTTTACGCAAAGCAGGGCTGATCGAGAGTGTGCGTGGAGCAGGCGGCGGCTATGTGTTGGCGAAACCGGCAGATTCCATATCTGTAGGAGATATCCTTCGGACATTGGAGGGAAGTCTCGATGCGGTTACCTGTCCTGCAAACCAGGAAAACGGGAATTGCGAGGAGGCAGATTTCTGTGTGACGAGGTTTGTCTGGCAGAGAATTAATGACAGCATTACCAATACGGTAGATGCAATCAGCCTGGGCGAACTGGTGAGAGAAAACCAGAAACTCAATAAGCGTAAAATAGAAAAATGACAGGAGTGTGAAGCAAATGATTTATCTTGACAATGCAGCAACAACCAGGACTGCACCGGAAGTTGTGGAGGCAATGCTTCCATATTTCAGTGAATTATATGGCAACCCGTCCAGTATTTATGAGATCGCTGGTAAGAGTAAAGAAGCAATCACGAAAGGAAGAGAACAGATCGCAAATGTTCTTGGAGCAAAACCAGAGGAGATTTATTTTACTGCAGGCGGAAGCGAGTCTGACAACTGGGCTTTGAAAGCGACTTTTGAAGCCTACAGAAATAAGGGAAATCACATCATTACAACGAAAATCGAACATCATGCGATCCTTCATACCTGTGAATATCTGGAAAAGGAACGTGGTGCAAGAATTACTTATCTGGATGTGGACGAGAATGGAGTTGTTAGACTGGATGAACTGGAAAAAGCCATTACGCCGGAAACAATCCTGATCTCGGTTATGACTGCGAACAATGAGATCGGAACGATCCAGCCGATCCGTGAGATCGGAAGAATTGCCAGAGAACACAATATTCTGTTTCATACAGATGCGGTTCAGGCATTTGGACAGATTCCAATCAGTGTGGATGAATGCGGAATCGATATGTTAAGCTCCAGCGGACATAAAATCAACGGTCCAAAAGGCATTGGTTTTCTTTATATCCGCAAAGGGATTAAGATCCGCTCTTTTGTTCACGGCGGTGCCCAGGAGAGAAAACGCCGCGCGGGAACAGAAAATGTACCAGGTATTGTAGGCTATGGAGTTGCAGCTAAACTTGCAGCAGAATCCATGCAGGAACGTACCGCACGGGAAACAGAACTTCGCGATTATCTGATCGGCCGTATTCTGAAAGAAATTCCTTACTGCCGTCTCAATGGAGATCCGGTAAAACGTCTTCCGAATAACTGTAATATCAGTTTTGAGTTTATCGAGGGAGAGTCGCTTCTGATCATGCTGGATATGAAAGGAATCGCCGCATCCAGTGGCTCCGCATGTACCTCGGGATCTCTGGATCCATCCCATGTACTGATGGCAATTGGTCTGCCTCATGAGATCGCGCACGGTTCTCTGCGACTGACCCTCAGCGGGGATACAACAAAGGAGGAGATCGATTATACAGTGGATCAGATCAAAGTAATTGTGGAAAGGCTGCGCGGTATGTCACCGTTATATGAAGATTTTGTCAGAAAACAGAAAACTAAGCAGTAAAATATCGGAGTACTGTTTATTAAAAATACAGGAGGAACAATAATTATGTACAGTGAAAAGGTTATGGATCACTTTCAGAATCCAAGAAATGTAGGTGAGATTGAGAATCCCAGTGGGGTTGGAACAGTTGGAAATGCCAAATGCGGTGACATCATGAGAATGTATCTGGACATTGACGATCAGGGCATTATCAGAGACTGTAAATTCAAAACATTTGGCTGTGGAGCAGCGGTTGCTACCAGCAGCATGGCAACAGAACTGGTAAAAGGCAAGACAATCCAGGAGGCGCTCGAAGTAACGAACAAAGCTGTTATGGAAGCACTGGATGGACTTCCGCCGGTAAAAGTGCACTGTTCTCTTCTGGCAGAAGAGGCAATCCATGCAGCCCTCTGGGATTACGCTGAGAAAAATCATATCAAGATTGAGGGACTCGATAAGCCGAAATCTGACATCAGTGAAGGCGAAGAAGAGGAAGATTATTAAGACATGGCCAAACAAAAAGTAGTCGTTGGAATGTCCGGCGGTGTGGACTCTTCAGTGGCAGCTTATCTGCTGAAAGAAGCCGGATATGAAGTCATCGGTGTAACCATGCAGATCTGGCAGGATGAATCTGAGATGGTCCTTGAGGAGAACGGAGGCTGCTGCGGCTTGTCCGCAGTGGATGATGCGAGAAGAGTTGCCGGGATTCTGGACATTCCCTATTACGTCATGAATTTCAAACAGGAATTCAAAAAGAGTGTCATGGATT
The DNA here is from genome assembly GCA_022766945.1 of Fusicatenibacter sp. Classification (GTDB taxonomy): domain Bacteria; phylum Bacillota; class Clostridia; order Lachnospirales; family Lachnospiraceae; genus Fusicatenibacter. The sequence goes on from JALEOU010000031.1 coordinate 46,481, forward strand.
ATTTTACCAGGGAATATCTCTGCGGAAGGACACCGAACCCATGTATCGCATGTAACAGGTACGTAAAATGGGAAGCACTTCTTAAACGCAGTCTTTCGATCGGCGCGGACTATATTGCCACGGGACATTATGCAAGAATTGCACAGCTTGCCAATGGCCGTTATGCAGTGAAAAATTCTGTGACGGCATCCAAGGATCAGACTTACGCACTCTATAATCTGACACAGGAGCAGCTCTCCCATACACTGATGCCGGTTGGGGATTATACGAAAGAGGAAATTCGTGCCATTGCAGAAGAGATTCAGCTTCCTGTAGCAAAGAAAAAAGACTCACAGGAGATTTGTTTTGTTCCGGACAATGATTACGCTGCATTTATTCAGAGAGAAACCGGGATTACTGCTCCCAAAGGAAATTTTGTCAATACGAAAGGCAAAATTATCGGACAGCATGAGGGTATCACTCACTATACGGTTGGACAGCGCAGAGGACTGGGGCTTCCCATGGGGCACCGGGTGTTTGTGCTGGAAATCAGGCCGGAGACCAATGAGGTTGTCGTCGGAGAGGAAGAGGAAGTGTTTGCCCATTCTTTGCGCGCAAACTGTGTGAATTATATGGCGATTCCTCCTCTGGAGATTGGCGATTCGATTTCCTGTATAGCCAAGATCCGATACGGACACAAAGGTGCTCCATGTACGATCCGCAGAACAGGGGAAGATGAGATAACCTGTACTTTTGAGCAGGCGGTACGCGCAGTAACCCCGGGACAGGCTGTTGTTTTCTACAAAGATGATTATGTTGCCGGCGGCGGAATCATTCAGAATGCCATACCGGATTAGGAGAAAGATAATGATACAAATATCGGACTGTCATATGCACACGAAATTCTCTTCAGACAGCGAGGCATCCATTGAGTCGATGATTGAGCGGGCAATTGGGCTTGGAATGAATGCAATCTGTCTGACGGATCATCATGATATGGATTATGAAACGGAAGAGTTTCGTCTGGATACCGCCTCATATTATGAGCAGGTCAAAAAGATGCAGGAGAGGTACGGCGACAGGATTCAATTACGATTTGGCGTGGAACTTGGACTGCAGCCGCATTTAAAAGAAAGGCTGGAAGCATATACAAATGCATGGCCGTTTGATTTTATTATCGGTTCCACACATGTGGTAAAAGGAAAGGATCCTTATTATAGCAGGAATCTTCTTGCGTGGCCGGATAAAAGGCAGTTATACAGAGCCTATTTTTGTGAGATAATTGAAAATATAAGGAGCTTTCATCAGTTTCAGGCGTTGGGACATCTGGATTATGTTGTCCGTTATGGAAAGAAAACGCCGGAAGATTACTCTTATCAACAGTTTTCCGATGAGATTGATACAATTCTGCATCTGTTGATCGGGTATGGAATCGCGCTTGAGATCAATACCGGAGGCTACAGAGCAGGACTTGGTTTTCCAAATCCGCATCCGGATGTCATACGGCGTTACCGAGAACTGGGAGGAGAAATGATTACGTTCGGTGCTGATGCCCATGAGCCGGAGCATATTGGGTATGAGTTTGAGAAGGCAAGGGAGATAGCAGTATCGCTCGGCTTTCAGTATTATGTAAGGTTTATCGGACGAAAACCTGAGTTTGTCAAAATTTGAGAGAATTTTTAGCATTTTCTTCAAAATAAACCTTGAATTTTCCGACGGAATTAGGTATGATGTTAATAAGGTTGATGTTTCTTTAACAAAGTACAGAGACTAACAAATCCAAAAAAACACTTTTTAGGAGGAATTGAAATCATGGCAGTAAAAGTAGCAATCAATGGTTTTGGCCGTATTGGACGTCTTGCTTTCAGACAGATGTTCGGAGCAGAAGGTTATGAAGTAGTGGCTATCAACGACTTAACATCCCCGAGGATGTTAGCTCATTTGTTAAAATATGATTCTTCTCAGGGAAAATATGCTTTAGCAGATACTGTTACTTCTGATGAAGATTCTATTACTGTTGACGGCAAAAACATCAAGATCTATGCTTTCCCGGATGCTAACAACTGCCCGTGGGGAGAGCTTGGCGTAGATGTAGTTCTGGAGTGCTCCGGATTCTACACCTCTAAAGCAAAAGCTCAGGCTCATATCAATGCAGGCGCTCGTAAAGTTGTTATTTCCGCTCCGGCTGGTAACGATCTGCCGACCATCGTTTACAATGTAAACCATGAGACACTGACCGCAGAGGATACTATCATTTCCGCAGCTTCCTGTACAACAAACTGCCTGGCTCCGATGGCAAAAGCTCTGAACGAACTGGCTCCGATCAAATCCGGTATCATGGTTACTATCCATGCTTACACTGGCGATCAGATGACTCTGGACGGACCGCAGAGAAAAGGCGATCTGAGAAGATCCCGTGCAGCTGCTGTTAATATCGTTCCGAACAGTACTGGTGCTGCAAAAGCAATCGGCCTTGTTATTCCGGAACTGAACGGAAAACTGATCGGTTCTGCACAGCGTGTTCCGACCCCGACTGGTTCTACCACTATCCTGACCGCAGTAGTTGAAGGAAACGTAACTGTTGATCAGATTAACGAGAAGATGAAAGCATCTGCAAATGAGTCTTTCGGTTACAATACTGATGAGATCGAATCCAGCGATATCGTTGGAATGAGATATGGCTCACTGTTCGATGCAACTCAGACAATGGTTCTGCCTCTGGACAACGGAACAACAGAAGTTCAGGTTGTTTCCTGGTATGACAATGAGAATTCTTACACCAGCCAGATGGTTCGTACAATCAAATACTTCAGTGAGTTAGCATAAGTTTTTGAACCCAAAGGGTCCGGTCTTTCAAAAAGGACCGGACCCTTTTTGCGAAAAAGACGGAGTGCAGGGAGAACGTAAAAAAGACCTGCTCCGCAAATGAAATGGAGGAAATGCTCATGTTAAACAAAAAGTCCGTGGATGACATTAATGTAAAAGGTAAGAGAGTCCTTGTAAGATGTGATTTTAACGTTCCGTTAATTGATGGAAAGATTACAGATGAAAACCGTCTGGTGGCTGCTCTGCCAACAATCAAAAAACTGATCAATGACGGCGGAAGGGTGATCCTTTGCTCTCACCTGGGCAAACCGAAAGGAGAGCCAAAACCGGAACTGTCTTTGGCACCGGTTGCTGTTCGTCTATCTGAACTTCTTGGACAGGAAGTAAAATTTGCTGCAGATCCTGAGGTTGTGGGACCGAACGCAAAAGCTGCAGTGGAAGCTATGCAGGATGGCGATGTAATTCTTCTTGAGAATACCCGTTACCGTGCGGAAGAAACCAAAAATGGTGAGGTGTTCAGCAAAGAACTGGCATCTCTGTGCGATGTGTTTGTAAATGATGCTTTTGGTACTGCGCATCGTGCTCACTGCTCCAATGTTGGTGTTACAAAATTTGTGGATACCGCAGTTGTCGGCTATCTGATGGAGAAAGAGATTGCATTCCTTGGCAATGCAGTGAATAATCCGACCCGTCCATTCGTTGCAATTCTTGGCGGATCCAAGGTATCCAGCAAGATTTCTGTAATCGAGAATCTGCTGGACAAAGTAGACGTTCTGATCATCGGCGGTGGTATGGCGTATACCTTTGCAAAGGCAGAGGGCGGTTCTGTCGGAAATTCGCTTCTGGAAGAGGATTACTGTGACTATGCTCTGAAGATGAAAGAAAAAGCTGCTGCAAGAGGCGTAAAACTGCTTCTTCCGGTAGATAATGTGATTGCAGATGCTTTCTCAAATGATGCTAATACACAGATTGTAAAAACAGGTGCGATTCCGGATGGCTGGGAAGGACTGGACATCGGACCGGAAAGTGCAAAGCTGTTCGCAGACGCTGTAAAAGAAGCTAAGACGGTTGTATGGAATGGACCTATGGGATGTTTTGAGATGCCTAACTTTGCAGCAGGAACAAAAGCAGTGGCAGAAGCTCTGGCTGAGACAGATGCAGTGACCATTATCGGCGGCGGTGACTCCGCAGCTGCTGTAAATCAGCTCGGATACGGCGACAAGATGACACATATCTCTACAGGCGGCGGCGCTTCTCTGGAGTTCCTGGAAGGCAAAGAACTGCCGGGCGTAGCAGCAGCAAACGATAAATAGTAACAAAATAAGGAGACTAAGAATCATGGCAAGAAAAAAAATTATCGCCGGTAACTGGAAGATGAACATGACTCCCAGCGAAGCGGTCGAGTTAGTTAATACATTAAAACCGTTGGTAGTAAACGACGAAGTAGATGTTGTCTTCTGCGTTCCGGCAATTGATATTATTCCGGTTGTGGAAGCTGCGAAAGGTTCCAATATCCAGGTAGGCGCAGAGAACATGTATTTCGAGGAAAAAGGAGCATTTACCGGTGAGATTTCTCCGAACATGCTGACTGACGCAGGTGTGAAATATGTTGTTCTGGGTCATTCCGAGAGAAGAGAATATTTTGCAGAGACAAGCGAAACCGTGAATAAAAAGATGCAAAAAGCATTCGAGCATGGAATTACTCCAATCATGTGCTGTGGTGAAACACTCGAGCAGAGAGAGCAGGGTGTGACGATGGATTTTATTCGTCAGCAGGTGAAAGTTGGATTCCTGAATGTGACGGCAGATCAGGCAAAAACAGCAGTAATCGCATATGAGCCAATCTGGGCAATCGGTACAGGAAAAACTGCTACCACAGAGCAGGCAGAGGAAGTCTGCAAAGGTATCCGTGAGTGCATCGCAGAGATTTATGACGAAGCTACTGCAGAAGCAATCCGCATCCAGTACGGCGGATCTGTCAATGCAAAAACCGCTCCGGAACTGTTTGCACAGCCGAATATCGATGGCGGTCTGGTAGGCGGTGCTTCACTGAAACCGGATTTTGGTGCAATCGTAAACTATAATAAATAATTGCAGGTAAAACTGACAGGTGAGAAAAACCTCCCTTCCAGGAAATGATTCTTTCGGGATTTATGTTGGAAGGGAGGTTTTTACTGTTTTTTGAGAAATCTGTATGTTGCGTATTAATTGTGCGAATTTGTGTGTAAACGGTCGAAAAAGAACGGCTTTAGGTTCCACTGATACCAAATCAACTATAAATTCAGAATGAATAAAAATGCAAAAAAATGCAATTTCTACTTGCATTGCACTAGTGCGATAAAGTATAATAAAAAAAGCTTACAAAGAAGAAAGCAGATTCAGGCAAGAGTCTGCTTTTTGATTTTGAGCAAAAACATAGGATGAGGTGAAGCGATGGTTGAAACAATCACAAAGGTAAACGGTATTGTAAATAATCTGGTGTGGGGATGGCCGGCTTTAATTTTACTGGCATTTGTCGGCATATTGATGACAATTCTCACAAAATTCTTTCAGATTACCCATATCGGGCACTGGATGAAAAACACAATCGGAGCGATCTTTGGTGACAAACACGTCACAAAGCATACAAAGGATCATTCGATTTCCCAATTTCAGTCACTTTGTACTGCATTGGCAGCTACTGTTGGCACCGGTAATATTGTAGGTGTCGCAGGAGCAATTGCGGTTGGTGGCCCGGGAGCTGTCTTCTGGATGTGGCTGATTGCATTTTTTGGAATGATGACCAACTATTCTGAGAATGTGCTTGGTATTCTCTATCGAAAAAAGAATGAGAAGGGCGAATGGTGCGGAGGCGCCATGTATTATCTGAGAGATGGTCTTGGATCCAAGAAAAACTGCAAAACAATTGGTACAGTTCTTGCATTCCTCTTTTCCTGCTTCTGTCTTCTGGCTTCTTTTGGAATCGGAAATATGAGTCAGGTAAACAGTATGGTGGGGAATGTCAATACGGCATTTGGAATTCCGAAACTGGCAACAGGAATTTTTCTGTTTATTGCAGTGGGCGCTGTAATTATTGGCGGACTGAAGAGAGTTGCATCTGTGACAGAGAAAATTGTTCCGTTTATGGTTGTGATCTATATTGTGGGTGCTGTAACCATCATCTGTATGCATATTACTTCTGTTCCGGCCATTTTCGTTTCCATTTTTAAAGGTGCGTTTGCACTGAAATCTGCAGCAGGCGGTGTTGTTGGCTCCGGTATTGCACTTGCAATGAAGATGGGAATGAAACGTGGAGTTTTCTCGAATGAGGCAGGTCTCGGATCTTCCGTTATGGTGCATTCCAACTCCAATGTGAAAGAACCGGTTCGTCAGGGTATGTGGGGAATTTTTGAGGTATTTGCCGATACAATTATTGTGTGTACGCTGACTGCATTGACATTGCTGAGCTCCGGTGCAGTGGACCTTGAGACCGGTGGACTGATCGGAGAGGCAGCCGAAATTGAGTCCAGCTCATTGATCAGCTATGCATTTGGACAGACGTTTGGAACGTTAGGATCCATGTTTGTCGCCGTTGCGATTCTGCTCTTTGCATATTCCACTGTACTTGGATGGAGTCATTACGGATCCAAAGCCTGTGAATATCTGTTTGGGTCACGTTCCGTCTTTGTATATCGTGTGATTTTCTGCGTGATTGTATTAGCTGGCTCCATGATGAAAGCAGAGCTTGCATGGGATATCTCTGATACATTTAATGGATTGATGATGATTCCGAACCTGATTGGTGTGCTTGTGCTTTCTCCGTTGGTTATGAAATGTACGCAGAATTATATTGATCGAAAGCTACATGGAAAAGAGATAAAACCGATGCTTTCCATGATTCCTGAGATTCAGGAAGAACATGAAAAACTGGTACGCCAGGGAGCAGAATAACCTGGATTGATGAGAAGCATTTTGCCGATGCCAAATACGCGCGAAAAGCGGGTACGAAAGAACTGCTACTGTGAATCTTTCGTACCCGTTTTTTAGGGTTGACTTGTACTTTTAATTCATGGTAGAATAAAAATAATTTCTGAAAATTACTAGGTAATTGCGAAACACACTTGCATTGACTATTGCAATGAGCGAGGTAAATTTGGTAAGGCTGGTTTTTAAGATAAGGCTTGGGATATTCACAGATAAATTAGGATAATCAGTGAAAAATGGGCGCACTTATAGCAGGAA
>JALEOU010000032.1 GCA_022766945.1 Fusicatenibacter sp.
TTCCTGCTATAAGTGCGCCCATTTTTCACTGATTATCCTAATTTATCTGTGAATATCCCAAGCCTTATCTTAAAAACCAGCCTTACCAAATTTACCTCGCTCATTGCAATAGTCAATGCAAGTGTGTTTCGCAATTACCTACGGATATGTATGTTACTTTTTATATCCGGCAATTTCCTCTGCTTAAATATCCTGTTACGAAATGCCTGTTCAAATAACACTTTAAAAATAAAGCTTCCATATCAGACATTCTATTTTAAAACCATAATGATGCTGCTTTTTCATGAATGTCTTCAAACTGAAAAACTTATCCTGGAAAAAACAATCAAAAAAAGCAAAGCCCCATTCCAGCCATTTTTTGATGACTGAAATGGAGCTTTGCTTCCCAAACCATCCCGATCCGTTTTTTACCCTTCTGTTTCTTCGTTCTCCCCTGATTTTTCTGATTTCTTTTTCCCTTTGGTCTTCTCCTCGCTCTGGCCGTAGCCGTAACCATAGCCATTTTTTCCGTAGCCATATCTTCCGTAACCGTAACCATAGCCGCCATAACCGTATCTGCGGTAGCCGTATCTTCCAAAGCTGCTGTAGCCATAGCCGGTGGTTCCCTCCATGACACGGTTCAGCACATAGCCGATCACCGGGATACCGGCGTCAGAGATGTTTTCCAGACCACGCTGCACCTGATGGGCACCGGTGAAGTCCTGGCGGACTACCATGATCGCCGCATCAGCCAGATCCGAATAAGCAGCTGTGTCAGAGAGCATGGCGCTTGGAGGCGTATCGATCACGATATAGTCAGCATACTCTCTGGTTTTTCGAATCAACTCTTTCATTCGCGACGAACGGATCAGTGAAAAAGGATTCGAAGTGGAAGAATTACCCGGCAGCACCAGAAGTTCCGTGCTTTTGTAGTTGATAAGCACATCCTCCAATTCCGCTTTGCCCTGCAGCGCCTGTATGATGCCGCTTTTGGCCTCTTTGATCGCAAGTGCATTGGCTACGGAAGGATTTCTCAGATCTCCGTCTATCAGGACAACTTTCTTATCCTTTTTCGCAAATGCCAGCGCCAGATTGGCCGCCACCGTTGTTTTTCCCTCCCCGGGAATCGCACTGGTGACCAGGATAACTTTGCCATCCATATTGGCCAGTTCCTTTTCCACACGGGAACGCATCAGACGCACGGCTTCTTTGAAGGCACTTGGCACCTTTAAATTGTCCAAACTCAGGATCTGTCCTTTTAGGTTGCTGCGCTTTTTGATCCGCGTCTCCGGAATATTTCCGAGGAATTTTGTGCTGGTGATCTGCTTCAGGTCGTCTCCCTGGCGGATCGTCTTCCGTCGGGTGACGTAGATCATCAGAAATGCAAACGCAATACACACACCCACCAGGATGCCTTTGATCGCCGCCTTCGTCAGGTTTCTCGGATTAACAGGAGATGTGGGCACACCGCTCTCATCCACGACGGTAAGGCTGGTGGAACCCATGATATATTCCGCCACCTGCGGATAATTCTCGATCACAGACTGCAGGACATCATACGCACGCTGGGGCGAGGCATCCTGTACATAGATCGTAAACAGATTCGTTCCCTCCATAGCCTCCGCGCGGATCCCCGATGAAACCGCTCCGATTCCAAGATCCTGGGCAACCACATCCCGCAGAACACCGCTGGTAACAATATAAGGAAAGGTTTTCCCCAGCTGTTCTGCCGAAGCATTATCATAATAGGTACTGCTGTAGGCTTTTCCTGACTTCACCACAAAAGAAGTATAGGCTTCATACACAGGGACATAACTTTTCCATGCCCAAAAGGTGCTGCCTGCGCCGCACAAAATTACTACCAGCAGGATAGCGAAGAAAAACTTCCGAAACGCACGGCCAAGGTCATGCACAACACCCATGATATCTATTTTTTCCAGTTCTTCGTCATATTGATCCATCTGTTCTCTTGCCATGGCTGTTCCCCTTTACCGATCTGCCTTACTGTAATTTCCATAGTTGTTGTAGTTCCCGTAACCATAGGAAGTTTTTCCTACCCGCTCACCAAGCTGCGGATATGCATTGCTGAATACGCATCCAAGCACCTTTTCTTCCTCCTGATTCAATGCATCGATGGCATCGTTAATATCCCGGGTCAGAACCATATCCTGGCGGACCGTCAGAATTGCCGCATCGGAGAGCTTGACAATCTCCTCCGCATCCGCTACCAGTCCCATAGGCGGCGTATCCAGGATAATATAATCCATACTCTTGCGGCAGATCTCCAGGATCCGATTCAGACTTCCGTTGGAAATGATCTCCGTTGAGCTGTTCAGCGAATGATACGTAAATGCGATACAGAACTTTGGATTCTGCATAACCTTTAGCAGACCCTCAAACGTCTCTTTTCCCATGATCACATCCGCCAGATCTTTTTTCATCTTCCCTTTGTATTCAAAAATCTTGTACAGAGCCGGCTTGCGGAAGTCACAGTCAATCAGCAGCACTCTGTGCTGTTCCTGGGCCAGGGCCAGAGCCAGGTTGGCAGCCACGGTAGATTTCCCCTCATTTTCCACCACACTGGTTACCATGACTACTTTCGCATTCTTCTTGTCCATACGGCCCTTGACTCTGGATGCCATCATCCGGTTCGACTCCACATAGCGAAAACTCAACGTCGGATTCGTGATCACCATTGCAGTGGATTTTTTCTTTTTCTTCTCGTGCCAGATGGTTCCCAGCAGATCACCGTCCACCTTTTGTGTAAATTCTCTCTCATTCTTGACCGTATCGCGGTAGCAGGACAGCGCTGTAATCAGCGCAATGATACACATCATTGTGAGAAGGAACGCATAACTCATATATTTCGTCACATTCAGCTGATTGCTTGGCGTTCCGGAGATCTCCGGCTGCTGCAGCGTCTCCAGCACCAGATCCGGCAGTACATAATCCGAAACCTCGGGATAATTGCGGAGCACTGATTTTAGCACCTGAAATGCCTTCTGCGGGGAATCTGCGGTGACAGAGAGCACCATCAGGTTGGACTCCGGCACAATGGAAACATTCATCCTGGCATCAAAACTGCTCATATTCAGCTCCGCAGCTACCTTTTTCTTCAAAATGTTATTCCCCAGGATCGCTGAAAATTTCTGCGCGATACTGTTCGCTGTAGAAATATTGCTGAAGTCGCTGACACTTGTGCCCTTCGTCGTCACGGCAAAGGTAGTGCTCACCGTATACTCCGGCTTATGTACCACGGAAATGGCCGAATATGTCAGCATGGCCGCCGCAAGAGAGAGCAGCAGAATCATCCACCAGGATCTTCCCAGATCCCGCAGAATACTCCGCAGATCCAACGCGGACCGCTCCGCTCCCCCATATCGTCTGTTATCACTCTGCATAACTGCCTCCTTAACCATTCACCGATACGATCAGGCGCACCGTTCCCGATGCCCCTTCCTCATCTGTCATACTGTACGCAATCTCATATACCCCTGGAGTATTGGCATCCAGTGGATTCTCGATCATCACCTGATCCGAACCGAGCACTTCCTCCTCATCGATCACTCCGTGAAGCTGACCATCCTCTGCTTTCTCATAGGTTCTGCCGTTTACCGTGACCGAATCCAGGTAGTCCCATGGATTCACCGCAGTGCCCACAGGCACATTGATCAGATATTCGCTCAGACGAAGCTCCGGCTGACTGGTCTGTACTGTCGGATCATACAGTTCAATCGTCACCGGCAGGTTGACCACATCACCGGCACTGTTAGATACCGAATAGATCACCTTCTGGGCACCCATCACATTATAGGAAAAGCCTTCTTCGTAAGTAATCTGAATCTTGCTGCTGAGATCTCCATCCAGGCAGTCCGTGGCGGACAGGCCTTCCATCATATCGTTGGTATCTCTGGAAAACTTAAGCGGCTTGGAAAGGGAAAAGGTTGGGGACACATAATCAGTGTAAACCATCTCCCGGGTCACACGGCTGACATTATGATCGCTGTCAAAGGCCACGATAGTAACCTTGCGCCTGCCTTTCTCGATAAAATTGGAAATACTTTCCACAGCCAGAGAGACTGTCACATCTCCATCTCTCCTGTCCGTGGCAGTCACTCCCGCAAGCAGTTCTTCCTCTCCTGCCGAGATGCTAACCTGAATCTCCCCGGAATCCATCTGTATCTGCGGTCCCTCATGGTCTGTTCCGGCATTTACCACAAAATAGCAGTACCCGGACAGCAGCAGTGCCACGAGAAACACCACAACGCTTGTTATCTTTGCTGTTTTCATTAATCATTCTACTCCTTTATCTACCAATACCTTCGTCTCATCTCCTCCACCGGCATGGGCGGCGGCCCATCCGTGATCCGGCGGTTGGTAATGATTCGTTCCGGATTTTTCTCCAGCAGCAGATCGCGGTACTCCATGGGAAAATGATCCATCAGAAATTCGTCGATCTCTTCCATGTCCGTCGTCCTCATGAAAGGACTGTGGGCATCACTGGCAATACAGGTAACGTGACAGCAGCGCAGCATGCGATCCGCAGCCCTCGCCGTCCTCTTTCCGAACCTGCCAAAGATGCTTCCCTTATTCATCTGCGCGAGTGCGCCCAACATCCGCCATTCGTAAAGATAATTGGGTTGCTCCTGGATGCAGTAGTATCGCTCGGGGTGAGCGATCACAGGAACCTTGCCGATCGCAAGAATCTCCTGCAGTGTCTCCTGGATCTCCCAGGGTTCCTCGTCAAATGCAAACTCCACCAGATAATAGCAGGAGCCATTCAGCGAAATCACTTCCCCGGAACGAATCAGCTCCGTCAGATCCGGGGATGAAAAGATCTCCGTCCCCCGGAGCAGTCTGACCGGAATCTGCTCATGTTCTATCTCACTTTGCAGTTCCTGGAAACGTCGGCGCAGCTCTTCCGACTCATAGTTCTCAAATCTTCCCCTCTGATTACTGTGAGGCGTTACCACAATCGTATCCACGCCGCTTCGGGCTGCCATCTCTGCCATCAGAATGGAATCCTCCAGAGATCCGGAACCATCATCCACGTCCGGCAGGATATGGCAATGTATATCAATCATAAATCTCCTCTCTTCCCAAAAAGACAACCTCCTACAGGTTAGCCCGGATAAGCAACAACTGTCAGCTTTCTATTTTAACATAAAACAATGCATCCGAAAAGGCATTTTATCGATCATCAAAAAAGATGCAATATTCTGTCATTTCAGGTCCATCACCAGAATCTCCGGAATATTATTCCAGCGCGGAATCTTATCCGGTGAGCTTCCCAGCCCTCTGGAAATCACCATCCGACAATTTCCCATGGTATGAAGGCCATCCAGATATTCCGAGAACCATCCCAGGTCCCCACCATAGACACCTCCCAACACAGGCAGGCGCACCTGTCCGCCATGCAAATGGCCTGAGAAGATCAGATCAACATGCCAGCGCTCCCTCGCATCTCCAAAATAAAAACTGTCCGGACGATGTACCAGCAGCAAACGAAGCGCATCGGTATCCTCATATTCCATCAGGAAACGGGCTGTCCGTTCACGGGCAAATTCCTCCTCGGACATTCCCTCCGGGCAGAAAGCATAGCCATACATGCCGCCAACGCGTAAGCTTCCGACTCCGGGCAGCGTCACGTCCTCCCAGGTACCATTCAAAAATACCGTACCCGTATCCGCGATCTCCTGCCCCAGTTCTGCACTTCCCTGGCTGCTCATGTAGGCAATCTCATGATTGCCAAGGGAGTAGTACACGGAAGCAATCCCATTCAGCTCCCTTAACAGTCTTTGAAGTTTTTCGCTGTCCGGATCATCTGCATTTAACATATCCCCCGTACAGAAGATCAGATCCGGTTCCAGCTCCCGGATTGCGGAAATGAGTTTTTCATTGTCCGTGCCAAATTCATGGCTGTGCAGATCAGAGAGCTGGATGATACGCAGCGTGCTCTCCAGCTTGCCCGTATTCAGAGTATAATACGTCACCGAAAGGCCATTCGTCGCGCTGTAAAGCAGCCACAGAAACCATGCCATCACCGCAAAAAACAGCGCGGCAGCGCCAAAAAGAATCACCCTCTTCTTTCCTGCACTACCGCCCCCGCTTCGCTTTCTCTTTTGATTCTCAGATTTACCCCTGTGCATCTTCTATCTCATCCCTTCTTCAGGCAAAGGCTCTACTGATGTCTCCCGAATACTCCATACAGGCGAATCAACAGGCTGCGCCCCGGAATCAGATGGATCCATACCCTGGCAAAAAACTCCCACCAGAAATCCCCGGGACCTATCCACTGTCCCTTTCTCTGCACCCGTGTCACCACTGCAAAGATCTGATCTCTCCGTATGGGACCCTCCGTCACGACCTGTGCATCCCCGATCAGGTAATACCCTTCCGGACGGATCCGGCGGATCCTGTGCATGACAAACTGTCCGCTGTCTCTCTCATAGAAGACCATGTCCCCGACCTGAAGTTCCCTCTCCGGTTTTCGAAAGAGAATCCGATCTCTCTGATGGATCAGAAACGGAGACATACTGCTTCCGCTGATCGTCATGGAAACCTCCCGCCCCTGTTCTGTCAGCTCCCGAAGTGCGCTGACATAAGCTCTCGTATCCAGCAGTTTCATATTCTCTGCCGCCTTTCTGTATTCCACTCACCGCATGCGTAGCAGCCTAGAAATCCATCGCCATACGGCTGGATTCTTCTTCGCTTAGTTCCGTCACATGTGTCTCCATCACCCGATAAACCCTCTGACACAGATTCAGCACACTGGGTCTGTGCGTCGTCACGATACAGGTCTTATTGGGCCGCTGCTGTATGATATTTCGGAGTACCTGGCGCTCTGTCGTCACATCCAGCGCGGAAGTCGCCTCATCCAGAAGCAGCACCGGCGCATCCCGGAGTACCGCCCGGGCAATAGCGATTCGCTGAGCCTGGCCTTCCGAAAAGCCGCGTCCCCGCTCCCCGATCCTGCTGTTGATCGTCTCCGGCATCCGCTGCACAAAATCCCAGGCACAGGAGATCTTCAGCGCCTCGATAATCTCCTCATCGGTGGCATCCTCTTTCACCATGCGCATGTTCTCAGCGATGGTCCCGGAGAGAATCGTATTCCCCTGAGGTACATAAGCGAACAGGTGACGGGTGTCCGCATTCATAGCCACTTCCTTTCCATTGGAGGCAATCATCAACGACTGGCCTGATTCCGGACGGATCAGCCCGAGTATCAGACGGATCATCGTCGTCTTGCCCTCACCGGAGGGGCCCACCAGCGCAACAATCTCACCAGGATTCGCCACAAACTCCGAATCCGTGATCACACGCTTGCCCTCCACATAAGAGAAGTTGACATCCCGCATCCGCACGGAAAAACCATCCTCCGCCAGTTCATCCAGCTCATTGCTCTCCGGAATGTGCACTTCCTTGGGGAGCTCCACCAACTCCCGGATCCGGTGGGCGGATACCGAACTGTTAAGGAAGGAAGGAATGATCGACACCACACTGCTGAACGCACTGGAGAGATTGCCTCTCTGCTGCAGGAACAGCGTCATGGTACCATAGGAAATATCATGGGTCCACAAACGGAACAGACAGTAGCCAAAAGACAGAAACTGCACCATCATTCCCATAACGGAGAGGACAATATTCGTCTTAATCGAGAAAAGATTATATTTCAGGCTGATATCCTTGAACTGTTCCTGCCACCAGCGCATCTTCTTACTGTAGTAGGGCGCGACACCAAAAGATTTGATCGTATCGAAGTTGTAGAAGGCTTCCACCTCAAAACTCATCAGATTGCTGCTCATCTCACGAACCTTTTTGTTATATTCCCGCTGTTTCTTGATCATCACACGGGACATCAGCAGCATAAAGGGCGCACTGGCAAAGGCGATCAGCGCCATGATCCAGTCGTAGTGAAGGATCACAATAAAGGTGGCAATAAAATTATAGATCGCAATGACGATCGACGGCAGCCAGCTGATGGCATTGCCGCTTACCGTCCCGATATCCCCGTTGAAACGGTTCAGAACATCTCCGTTGGAGTAACCGTTCAGGGCCATCCAGTCGGCATCCACAATCTTATCAAAGATATCTGCCTGAATATCATTGTTGATACGGATGCTGAGTTTTGTGGAAATCCGGCTGATGATACTGTTAAACGCCAGACTGAAGGCGGAACTGCCAACCATCACCAGAATCAATACCAGCAGCTTGCTGGTCTTATAGCCGGTGATAATATCGATCAGATATTTGCTGGCCACACTGCTGACCAGGCCCATTGATGTGCTGAAAATACCAAGAATCGTATAAAAAAGGATCGCTCCCTTGTATCTGGCACTGTAACTGAAAATCCACTTCCAGTCATCGATAATTTCCGAAAAGGTGCCGTCCTTCCATCGGGCGATCAGCACGTCGAGTGATTCAAAACCGAGATTTGTATTATTATTTTTTTCCTGTTCCATGGATCCTCCATCTGTAACGTATCCTATATAGAATATAGAATGAAAACATGATACTCTCTATCATCTTTTGCAAATGATTTCTTTCACTATACTTCCTTTCCCATGCCAATGCAAGCCTTTTTTCAGTCCAAATGGACTGCCATTACTGTTCAGACCACACCGGGCGCTGTGCAGAAAACAGATCTCGAAGGCAGACCCTATTTTGCACAGCTGTTTCGTGTGACCCCTGTACAGTAACATTTTCACGTAATTTTTTTGCTAAATCTTAGCTTGCATCTATTGACTTGAAAAAATGGTCGTGTTATAATATCGGAGTAAAAAAGGAAAGAACACTCCATTTATCCGAATTTATACAGCTTGCGTATCATCAATGATAACAGGTTTTATCCTGAGATTTTCATATCTGTGAGAAACTTTCCGAATGAAGCAAATCCATTCCGGGACAGAAAAAAGGAGGCTGCGTGTGAGCGACTTTACGGAGAACAAAAACGCTGTTGAGAGCAATGATTTCAAAAAACATCAGCTCTATCAGATCAATCCGGGATTTATCCTCCGGCAGATCGGCGGCGAATCTGTGATCATTCCGGTCAGCGAAGACTGCGCCATCTCCAATGCGGTTATGAATCCGAATGAATCTGCTGTATTCCTGTGGAATGAATTCTTGAATCCAAAGAGTGAAGAAGATGCTGTCATGAGTGTTCTGGCGGAATTTGATGGACCGGAAGACCAGATCCGACATGACGTACATTGTTTTGTAGTGGAGTCATTAAGGCTCAAAGTTTTAAGGGAGGTAGATTAATATGAAAAGGAACTGGGAAAGACCAAGTGTAATGGTGCAGGAGTTTGAGGCGAACGAGTATGTAGCGGCTTGTTGGACTATAGCATGTGATTACGGAGAATTAGGTGGAGATGGTGATTATCCCGATCCAGTACAACCAAATAACACAGATATTACACATGCAAAGAAAAATGCAGGTACCGGTTGTGGATGGGCAGTAAATCAGTATATTTATGAAGATAGTGACGGTAACTTTAGAATAACAGAGACACATACTGATGGTTTAGGAGATTTGACTTGTCGATTATCTTTGACTGGTTACGATAATCTTAGCTCTTCAATATCTCTGACCGAAACCCAAATCAACAATGGTGTAGAAATTTTCTGGACCACTACTTCAGAAATAAGAACTTGGTCTCATTATGGAACTATTGAAGCAAAGTTTCCTGGTCACCCCAACCGCTCATAATCATTCTGAATTATGAATATCTTAAAAGAGCCGGAATACTCCGGTTCTTTTTTAGTAGAAAGGCATATTTTATATGAAACATCCTCTAAAAGAAACCACAGTTGAAAGAATATTAGTCACTCGTTCAATTCCCAACAAGGTTCCCATCAATGGGACAATTGAGTTGTTACCTTTCTGTAACATGAATTGTGATATGTGCTATATTCACCAAAATCCTACAGAAATGGAACAGCCAACTCAATTGCACACAGCAGATGAGTGGATCTCCCTGGCAAAGCAAATGGAAACATCCGGTGTACTGTTCCTTCTGCTGACCGGCGGTGAACCTCTCCTGTTCCCTGATTTCCGCAAATTGTATCTTTCCCTGAAGCAGATGGGCATGATACTGACGATCAACACCAACGGCACTCTGCTGGATGAAGACTGGGCGGACTTTTTTGCACAGCACAAACCCCGCCGAATTAACATTACTCTCTATGGTACCAATGAAAATACCTATGAAAAGTTGTGCCACTATCGCGGAGGCTATGCGAAAACCCTCCGTGCCATCAAATTACTGAAAGAGCGTGGAATTGCTGTCAAAATCAACGGCAGTGTTACGAAGCCAAACTGGATAGATGCTGAAGCGATTTATCAGATCGGCAGAGAACTGGATATCCCGGTTCACATGGATACGTATATGCTTCCCGGACTTCGCGAGCATGATAAACCATACGACCAGCAGACACGGTTAAATCCGAAAGATGCTGCACTTGCTTCCATCCAGACCCAAAAAGAGGAGATGTCTACGGACACTTTTTGCAATTATGTTTACCGGACCATTGAAACCGTACAGAATAATCATGAGCCGACCACAGACCAAATCTCCTGTCAGGCAGGAAACTCCTCCTTTGCCATCGGATGGCAGGGCAATCTGCGTCCCTGTGTCAGCTTTTTTACGCCTTCTGTAAATGTATTCGAAACCGGGTTTCAAAATGCCTGGCTAAAAATCACCGAAGCAGCCAAACACCTCCGCATCAACGAAAAGTGTACACACTGCAAACTTCGTCCCATCTGCAACACCTGTGCGGCCAGCGCTTTTTGGGAAACAGGCAGTTATGACGGCATTCCGGATTATCACTGCCAATATGCAGAGGAATATCTGCGCCTTCTATATAAAGAACAGGAGGAGATAAAAAAAGATGTCCCATCAGAACATCCATGATTTTTTCCGGATCGGAGATTTCTTTTTTGAACTCTCATATCCGACAGAACTAACTGTTCCTCCGCATTTTCGCCTTTTTCAGGTTTCTACCTCCGAAGGGCTTTCGCATGCGGATTACTGCTATACGATCACCTGCGCTCCCCAATTGCCGCAGTTGGACTGGCCCGTCACTGCCCGGCGCGAGGATCTGTGCGTGATGCGCTCCCCGGTATCCAGGGATGATCCCGCAGCAGCGTTAGAGGGACGCCTCATCGGTGTGAAAGGAACTCCAGGATATTACGCCAGTTACCGGGAACATTCCGGGCAGGAGGCAGAGATTACTCTTTTGCAGGATCGTCTGGGTAGTCTGAACTTTGATCCGGTTTTTACCTCCCTGCTGGCGCTCGAAAAAAGAATGCTTCAACAGAACAGTCTGATCCTGCACTGCTCTCATCTTCAGTATCAGGGACAGGGAATTCTCTTCTCCGGTCCTTCCGGTATCGGGAAATCCACACAGGCAAGGCTCTGGGAAACGTATCGCGGGGCAAAAACACTCAATGGTGACCGTGCTTTGCTGCGCCTCATCCATGGTAAATGGTTTGCCTGCGGCTGGCCTGTCTGCGGTTCCTCAGAGATCTGCCACACAGGAGATTCTCCGATCCATGCAGTCGTAATCCTGCAGCAGGGAAAAGAAAATCATATCAGGAAGCTGTCTCCTCTCCAGGCATTTACACAGCTCTATTCCCAGATCACACTCAATGGATGGGACTATGAGGCTGTGCAGCACGGGACAGAACTGCTCGAAAAATTCATCACCAGTGTGCCGGTTTATCAACTCACCTGCACCATTTCCGAGGATGCCGTTTTCTGTCTGGAGAACGTAATATTCCCGCCTCAAAACGCAGAATGATGATCCCGTGATGATCCAGAGTTCCAGCAGTTTCCGGCTCATTTGTCGGGCAACTCATTTGATAATTCCATATTTTTTCAGCAGCTCCACACGCTCCAAACCCAGCTCAGCGCTGTTTCTCTCCGTGTTTTCATTGCTCTGTTTTTTTCTGTTTTTTGCATAGGATGCGATGCGCATCACCCATGCAGCAGGAAGCAGCCACGGTTTCTGATTCAGCCATGGATATTTGCCTTTCATATAGCTTCTGTCCGGAAAAAGAGATGCCCGAAAGGATCCAATGGTATCTTTTTTTCCGGCTGCCGCTGCCTGAAGCGTGATATTCGAACTGTGCTTTCGCTCCATGCTGCTGTCTCCGTAAATACCGCCGTTCATCAGATCCAGAAGCAGACTCTCCCGGTCCGCCTCCTCTATTTCCCGACAGGATGGGATCTGCGCTTTTTCCAGGTCCGCTCCCAGATCCTCCTGCATAATGGAGATCAAATTCGCCCAGAAGATTTTCATGTGCAGGCGATCCAGCTTCTCCAGAATCTCATCCCAGCGAATCTCTCTTCCGTACTGCTCCTGAAACATCATCATATCACATACCTGCCGGATGCCAAACCCGCTGTGCAGGAAATGCTTAAAGCTGTGGCAGATCAGGTAAAAGTAATGATCCGTAGGATCCGGCGTATACACCGGCGTGTTCTCAATCACCTGACAGGTCGCGTGTTCAAATACCTGATCAAATTCCCGGTTCAGGTGTCCATAAGCGCCGGACTCTTCCGCAAAAAAACTCAGGTGAAGTTCCAGCGAAACACCCATTTGGGGATGATGATAGGATACCTCATACGGCAGCGGATCCTCTGTAAGCTGTTCTCTCTGATATCCAAGTTCCCTCAGCACGCAGTCACATTTTTCAAAGTCTTCCTTTCGAATCAGCACATCTTCATCCGATGATACACGGTAATCCGGCTTTGGATATGTCTCGCGGCAGATCACTCCCTTGACGACTAGTGCCTTTACTCCTGCTGCACTTAATTTCCGATAGGTGGCAAGGAAGTTTGCCGTTGTCTGCATCTGGACAAATACTTCCCGCATGGCCTCCTGTCTCCAGAGAGCAGCTTCCTGCGGATTTTTTCCCGATTGCCTCATTTGTCTGCCAACCGTATCATAGATAAACGCAGAGATATGGTGTATCACCGCAAGCCTGTGCAGTTCTGTCCAATCGATCTGATCTGCCTCTTCCCGCTCTCTGTCAAATGCTCTGCCGCGAACAGCCTCTTTTATTACTTCCAGCAGTATCTGCTGCATTGGTGTCATATTATTTTTCTTCATAATTTTGATACTCACCTATCTGATTCTATCGTCACGAAATAAAACTACGCAAATAAAAATTCAATGCTCTGTTATGTTTAACTATTTCTTTTATTGTATGCGATCTTTGAAGATCTTGCAAATATAAATTCTATAAGTCATCCTATTTCTCTTTTTTCTCCCAATTCTGTTGACAAACCACTAAACCATGATAGAATGGAATTGTAAGAAAATGGTTTTGTTTATACTTTTTATAATCAGACTATTTTCTTTTTATTACATTTTTATATATGCATTTTTAACAATTAAGTGTATTTTCAGAAAACGAGGTGATCGCTGTATGGAAGAGAAACAGCTCGCATCAACTATGTGCGCCTTCCCAGATACCGGCAGGCAATCAGCCGGCACAATCCGGACATATGAAGATGTTTCTCTGTCTTCTGTAACTTACCAGGTCAAAAGCAATTATGTACATCGAAAAATTGCAGAGGTTGATGTACTGATTTCCATAGGAGAAAATATCGCAAACTTTAATGGATATGTTGAGCTTAACGCCAGTGCCGCTTATCTCTGGACTCAGCTTGAGGTGCCCCGCACTGCCGATCAGTTAGTGCAGGCGCTGACAAATGAATTCGGTATTTCACCTGAGCTGGCTGTCACAGATGTTCTTGACTTTCTGCAAGAGCTTCAGGAACATGAGATGGTACTCGTTCAGTGAGGCGGTGAGATGATGAAACAGGAAATACCAATGTGTTTGGAAAAAATGCCTCCCCGTTATCCTCTGGACGGAACTTTCGAGTTAACCGTACGCTGCAATCTTCACTGTAAGATGTGTCTGTTTCGTCATGATGACTGTGAGAACTCTGAAATCACAGCCAATGAACTGACGGCTGAACAGTGGATCGATATGGCACGACAGGTGGCAGAGGCGGGTACGATTAACCTTCTGATTACCGGCGGAGAACCGATGCTTCGGCCGGATTTTTGTGAGATTTGGGAGGGCATTTATAAGCAGGGATTTTTGATTACCCTTTATACAAATGCCACTCTTGTGAATCCAAAAATTATGGAAACCCTGCACAAATATCCGCCCCATAAGATCGGTGTGACAATCTATGGTGCCTCACCGGAAACGTATGAAAAAGTGTGCGGAAATGCTGATGCATTTCAATTGACGCTGAATGGTCTCAAATTGCTTCGCCAATTGCCTTCTGTTATTGATATCCGCACGACTTTAATTAAAGATAATGTAAATGATATCCAGAAAATTGAAGAACTTATTAATCAAGAATTGGGGCACAAAGTAAATATTGTCCATTCCAATAACGTAATATGCGCGGTGAGAGGCGGCTGCGCCCAGGTAAACGATGTTAGATTGTCAGCTGAAGAAAGTATGCATCTTCCCATCAGGCGCACCTGTGATGCCATCCAGAAATTCACTGCAGACAGTGGTCTTCCTGAAATGCAATTGGCGCTGCGGATAGATGATCGTAAATCAGAAGATCTTTCACATAATTCAAAACTTACTCTTATTGGCTGTGAAGGAGGCATGACGTCTTATACGATCTCCTGGGATGGGAAATTAATTGCCTGTCAGCTATTTGATTTATTTAACACCAGTCCTATAAAAAACGGGTTCTCCAAGGCCTGGTTAACTTTCCCTTACGCCGTACGTTTACCATTATATTCCGAATGTGATTCCTGTAAGCTCCGAGACGAATGTTCTACATGTTATGCGGTTCAATATGCTGAAACCGGTACACTTACTAATTGTTCCTCTTATCATAAAGCGATAGCGCAAATTACTAAACAATATAGGAAGGAGACTTATTATTATGAAAGCACCAGAAAATGCGACCACATATGAAAAACCCAGAATGACATTTCAAACAGTAAGAGCAGATAGCAAAATCGCAAATGAATGTTGGAAATTTGCAAAAGCTCCTAAGGACGGACAAGAAGAAGAAACCTTGTATTATAATACCTCAGGTAAAGGTTATGTTACGTTTTTTGTCTATGGCGCTGATAACTGCAGTGGAACAGGTATTAAATATGAAATTACCGGTTACGGCGCACGTGAGGGTGAAATAATGAGTGAAGAAGATAAATTACATGCAAGCGAGACATTTGCGAAGTGGTGGAATGATCGAGGTTCCAATATGGGAAGTAATTTTAATGGAGATTCCAACTATTCCGAAGTAAAACCCGATCCCACATGGAGTTAAGTCATATTGTTTACATGCACTCTTCAAATAGGAACCCTCCAATGCTATTTTGATCATTTCGGTACTGGCAGCTTTTGGGAAACATGGACATGGCAATTAAATCCTTATTGTATAACATCGTCTTCAAAAACTCCGCCTACCCTAATTATTCAAAATTCAAGCAGTGTTTCTTTTATTCCAGATACACTTCTTCGTGAAGATTTCTCTGGTTTTTTCAAACGTCAAGTATTCCATACTGTTGATGGCAATACTCTTTGGTCTTTTACTGAACATCAGGATGATAAAATATGCATTCAATATCTTGTTGATCCTGCATGGAAGAAGATCTCTTTACTGGCCGATAATACACTCGCTGCTGGTCATATCGCGTTTGAATACCTGGGACAGATCTTTCCTTACTGTGCTCTGAAAAGTGATATGCTGACTTTCCATGGCGTTCTTATGGAACATCATGATCGAGGGATTATTATTTCCGCCCCTTCCGGTACCGGAAAGACTACGCACGCCCGTCTCTGGCGTGACAGCAAACATGCTCTCATCATCAATGGTGATCGTGCCGCGTGTCAGAAAATCGATGGGATCTGGACCGGTTTTGGTCTCCCCTGGTCCGGCACCAGCGGCGAGCAGATCAACCGCAATGTACCAATCACTGCTCTTGTTGTCCTCGAGCGTGGAGAACAAAATCAAACGGAACGCATCACTTCCCTGGAAGCCTTCGGTGCGATTCTGCCCCATGTGCTTTGTCCCACCTGGGATGCCGAGCTGACCGGCAAGGCAATGGAACTTGTGGACGATTTTTTAAGACAGATTCCCGTCATACGTCTGCGCTGCCGGGCGGATCTGGAATCTGTGAAAATATTATATCAGGCTCTGGAGGATCTATAACATGAAAACCGAAAAACAATGGATTTCTTCTGAAGCACTTTTTTCTGCTATTGAAGAACTGCTTTCCGAAAACCGGAAAGCAGTTTTTACTGTCACAGGCATGAGTATGTGGCCGTTTCTCTGTCACGGCAGAGATCAGGTAATCGTTGAGCAATGCGATCCTTCCAGTCTAAAGAAGGGTGACATCATTCTGTTTCAGACTTCATCCGGTAAGTATCTTCTTCATCGTATTATAAAGCTAAGAGAAAATTCTTTTGAAACAGCCGGAGACGGCAACTGTTTCCGGGATGGATGGTTTGACCGTTCCTGTCTTCGTGCCAGAGTGATTATTCTGATTCGAGATGGAAAAGACATCGACTGTCGCTCTCCGAGATGGAAAGTCATTTTTCAGATCTGGATGGCATTGTTTCCTATCCGGAAAACACTCCTGCATCTTTTAATCACATTCAGCAAACGAAAGAAGCACGAAAATCAGCATCCTCGGTCAGTTTGACAAGTGTTTTTCTGATCTAACCCAATAGAATCCTTTTCCTTCTCCAGCCAGCTAAGTGAAAGAAAATCCTCCGTCATCTGAATACTGTCACAGTTAAATTTCAGGAAATCCTGATCCAGTTTTTCTCCAAGACTTTTCAGCTCCTCGTCCGTCGTAATACACGGGTGCACCCGCGCGAGATACAGCTGATGTCTTCCGGTATCTTTTCTATAGCTCTCTGCCTGGCGGAACGTGACCGGGAGATACCCTCTTGTGATCATCCATCTGGCCCAGTGAAGCTGCTCCCATTCCGCCAGTCGCCTGGTTTCTTCTCTGTACTTCTGATCTTTCTCATTGTTCATCTCCACGGATGTTGCTACGGTTCCATCAATCGATATTTTTGCTTTCTCTGTTTTTCCCCATCCTCTCTTTGGCTGTCCATTCAGCATTCTGCAGAGATATTCTCTGCCAGCCGTCCCGGTAAATTTCTCTTCCTCCAGTATATTCCAGGCTTTGGGATAAAGCGGTTCGTCCAGATCCGGATAATGACTCTCCCATAACCGATACGGCAGACTGATCGCAACAGAACAGGAGGAATCTCTGTTATAGCTTCTTTGATAATATTGTTTCCGGGCTTCTGCAATCTCATCACAGGACAGAGCGGATTGCTGCTCTGTCACAGGGACTCCGCTGTAATTCATATGAATGCAGTAACTCATCTGCTCCAGAACGCCTCCATTGATTTCCGACCAGCAGTATCGCTCCCGGCGGCTTCCAAAGCTGATTAATCCTGAATTATTCACAACTATGTCGTAAAAGTGGCTGAAAGCCACATTGTTACTGTATTTAAGCTGCTTATTGCATTTCATCTAATAAGTGAATAGAAAAAGAGACCAAATATGTGGTAAAATTTAGGTGTCGAATCC
>JALEOU010000045.1 GCA_022766945.1 Fusicatenibacter sp.
TACTCCTACAGCCTACTCGGCCCAGGCACCCTCACGGCACACAGGAGATTCCGCTTAGTGCTGCTGCATTCCTGCCCTGACACGGTTCACGGAGTCCTGTTGCGTAAGACCCAGACGTCAACATCACTTATAGAAGGCAGCCCCACAGTGCAAAGCCCTCGGATTGGCATCACCCCTGCTGTAGCGGATTGCAGGTACAGGGCACCGCTATCTCCCCGGCTGCGCAGGAATTAGTATACCTGATTTTTTCTGCAGTGTCAAGTTTTTGTTTGCTTGAGTTTCCGCAGTCTTATCCACAAGACCGCTGCGTTTTGAAGGAGCGAGAGCGCGTCTGCGTCGAGAGCTCTTTTCTGTACAGCGTCCGTTGCCATCGGAACAGTAAACTGTGAGATGAATTAATTTCCCATTGGTATTGTGAGAAAATGAAAAATAAGTTATAATAATGTTATTCCGTGGAACCGCTGTACGAAAAGAAGAAGCGGGCGTGAAAATATGAAAGAACAGGATGGGATATGTCTATGTTGAGAATTGGTTTACTGACAAGCGGCGGAGATTGCCAGGCACTGAACGCGACAATGCGCGGTGTGGTAAAAGGCCTCGCAAATAATGTTAAGGATCTGGAAGTTTACGGCTTCATGAACGGTTACAAAGGTCTGATCTACAGTGATTACCGGATGCTCAGTTCCAAGGATTTTTCCGGCATTCTGACCCGCGGCGGTACGATTCTTGGAACTTCCCGTCAGCCCTTCAAACTGATGCGCACTCCGGATGCCAATGGTCTGGATAAAGTACAGGCTATGAAGCATACTTATCATAAACTGCTTCTGGACTGCCTTGTGATCCTTGGTGGAAACGGAACTCAGAAGACGGCGAATTTGCTTCGGGAAGAGGGATTGAATATTATTCATCTGCCGAAGACGATTGATAATGATATCTGGGGAACGGATATGACCTTTGGATTTTACAGTGCAGTAAACATTGCGACGGAAGCGATTGACTGCATTCACACCACAGCTTCTTCCCATCAGAGAGTATTCATCGTAGAGGTTATGGGACATAAGGTTGGCTGGCTGACTCTGTATGCAGGAATTGCCAGCGGCGCGGATGTTATTCTGATTCCTGAGATCCCATACGATATTGATAAAGTTACAGAGGCAATTGAAAAGCGCAGAGAGCGGGGAAGCGGATTTACCATTCTTGCTGTCGCAGAGGGAGCAATTTCCAAGGAAGATGCGGCACTGCCGAAGAAGGAACAGAAAAAGCGCATGGAAGAGATTGCGAAGAAGTATCCATCGGTATCCTATAAGATTGCCGAGGAGATCGAAGCAAAGACGGGCATGGAGATCCGTGTCACGGTTCCTGGCCATACTCAGAGAGGCGGCAGCCCATGCCCGTATGACCGCGTACTTTCCACAAGACTTGGATCAGAAGCAGCTCAACTGATTCTGAACAAAGAATTTGGCTATATGGTAGGTATTGTCAACGGCAAAGTAAAGAAAGTTCCGCTGGAATCCTGCGCAGGAAAGCTGAAAACAGTGACACCTGACGCGCAGGAGATTCTGCAGGCAAAACGGATTGGAATCAGCTTCGGTGACTGAGAAGAAAATGGCAGCATAGAACCGGACGTTTGTGAACTGAAGAAGGGAAAGACCGGTTCGGGAGAAGAGGAGAAGATTCATGAGCTATACTGCTCTATACCGTAAGTTTCGTCCTGTCACCTTTGAGGATGTGAAGGGACAGGATCACATTGTAACAACATTAAAGAATCAGATCCGTGCAGATCGCATCGGACATGCTTACCTGTTCTGCGGAACACGCGGAACAGGTAAGACTACGATTGCAAAGATTCTCGCCAGGTCTGTGAACTGTGAACACCCGGTAGACGGAAGCCCCTGCAATGAATGTCCTACATGCAAGGCGATCAATGCAGGTATTTCCACCAACGTCATTGAGATTGATGCTGCATCCAACAACGGTGTGGATAACATCCGTGAGATCCGTGAGGAAGTGGCATACCGTCCCACACAGGGGCGGTATAAGGTCTATATCATCGACGAGGTGCATATGCTCTCTACCGGGGCATTTAATGCTCTTTTAAAAACGCTGGAAGAACCGCCGTCGTATGTGATTTTCATACTGGCCACGACAGAAGCCAATAAGATTCCGGTAACGATTCTCTCAAGATGCCAGCGATATGATTTCCGAAGAATTTCGATCGACACGATTGCCGCGCGTCTGATGGATTTGATGCATCAGGAAGGTGTGGAGGTGGAGGAGCGGGCGATCCGCTATGTGGCAAAAGCCGGGGACGGCTCCATGAGAGATGCCCTAAGCCTTCTGGATCAGTGCATTGCCTTTTATATGGGACAGAAGCTGACCTACGATAAAGTGCTGGAGGTGTTGGGAACTGTCGATACGGAGATCTTTAGCCGGCTGCTTGGGCGGATTCTGGACAGAGATGTATCCGGAAGCATCCGCACACTGGAAAGTCTGGTGAATCAGGGAAAAGAGATGGGGCAGTTTGTTCTGGATTTTACCTGGTATCTGAGAAATCTGCTTCTGGTGAAAAACTCAGAGCATGCGGAAGAACTTCTGGATGTCTCAACAGAAAACCTGAAAGTACTAAAGGAAGAGAGCAGACTGGTGGATGACGAGACACTGATCCGCTATATTCGTGTGCTCTCAGAACTTTCCAGCCAGCTGCGCTATGCCACACAGAAACGGGTTCTGGTGGAGGTAGCATTGGTGAAACTTTGTCGCCCGCAGATGGAACCGAATCTGGAGTCTGTGATGGAACGGCTTCGTATTCTGGAAGAAAAGATGGAACAGGGAATACCGGTATCTGCAGCTATATTGGAGGAGCACCGTTTGAACGCATCTGCACAGGCGGAGTATGCGGGAAATACGAAAGAAGACCGGAAGCAAGGAACGGAAAAACCGGCAGTGGCTGCACCGGAGGATCTGCAGAGAATCAGCGCATCCTGGAAAACGATTGTAGGGCAGACCAGCGGAATGTTCCGGCAGTTTCTGTTGAATTCCATACCAAAATATAATGGAGAAACGGGAGATGCCCGACTGTTTGTGGAACTGCAGGACAGTCTGGGTTCTATGTATATAGAACGACCCGAGGCGGCGATGGAGATTCAGGAGATTATCCGGAATACCATAGGAAAAAACGTGGAGGTACAGTTGGTTCTTGCGGATCATCACACCAGTTCCGCACTTTCTGAAATTTCAGTTGAGGAAGCGATCAGTCAGGCGATCCACGGAATTCCTGTGGATGAAGATGATGAAGAAGATGATGATAGAAATACCCCGAAGGAGGATGATTGACAAATGGCAAAACGAGGAGGATTTCCGGGCGGTATGCCCGGCAACATGAACAATCTGATGAAGCAGGCTCAGCGTATGCAGAAGCAGATGGAAGAGAATCAGAAGGCTCTTGAGGAAAAAGAGTTTACTGCCACTGCAGGAGGCGGTGCTGTGGAAATTACAATTTCCGGTAAGAAAGAAGTGACGAAGGTTAAGATCAGTGAAGATGCGGTGGATCCGGATGATGTGGAGATGCTGGAAGATCTGATCATGGCTGCAACCAACGAAGCACTGCGCAAGGTAGAGGAGGAAGCCGCTTCCGCCATGGGTAAACTGGCAGGAGGATTTGGAGGACTTGGCGGAGGAATGCCGTTCTGATGGATTATTACAGTGGATACATTAACCAGTTGATTGAGCAGCTTTCACGTCTTCCTGGAATTGGGGTGAAGACTGCCGGCCGGCTGGCATTTCACATTATGAATATGCCTGCGGAGCAGGCGGAAAAACTGGCCAGTGCAATCACAGAGGCCAGGTCTCATGTACAATATTGTAAATGCTGCCAGACCCTGACGGATCAGGAAATCTGCCCTGTCTGTGCCGATCCAAGGAGAGATAAAACCACAATTATGGTGGTGGAAAATACACAGGATCTGGCGGCTTATGAGAAGACAGGAAAATTTGACGGCGTATACCATGTGCTGCATGGCGCCATTTCACCTATGCTTGGCATCGGACCGGATGATATCCGGCTGAAGGAACTGATGCAGAGACTGACTGGAGATGTATCCGAGGTCATTATTGCTACCAATTCCAGCCTGGAAGGAGAGACAACTGCCATGTATATCAGCAAGCTGATCAAACCTACCGGTATCAAAGTGACCAGAATTGCCAGCGGTGTCCCTGTGGGAGGAGATCTGGAAAATATTGATGAAGTGACGCTCCTTCGGGCGCTGGAAGGCAGAACGCGGCTGTAGGAGGCATCTATGGGGAAACGAAAAGTGACATCTGTCGATGTGGCGAAAGCATCCGGAGTCTCCCAGGCGACAGTTTCGATGATTCTGAATCGCAGACAGAATGTTTCCTTTTCCAAGGAGACCGTAGAGAAAGTGGAGGAAGCAGCCAGAGAGCTGGGCTATCAGGTGCCTGGAAGAAAGACCAGGAGAGATAACAGGGGGCAGAGACTGATTGTCGTATTCTGCCCGACCCTCACCAATCCGTATTATGTGATGCTGCTTCACGGAATCGAGGAAGTGGCCAAAGAAAAAGGTTACGGTGTTTTTGTCTGTAATACGCAAAGAGATCTGAAGATTGAGGAAAACTATCTTCGGATGATGAAAAGCGTGCAGCCGCAGGGAATCATCTATACCTGCAATCCGAGCAAAAGCTGTACAGAGCAGGTGGATGCGCTCGCAGCGTCAATTCCACTGGTCATTATCAATAACCGGGAGGAGCTGCTGGAAATTGATGCGGTGGAGCTTAATAATGCCAAGCCGGGCCGACTTATGGCGCGCCATCTGCTGGATCTGGGGCATCGCCATGTGGCATTCGTCTCTCCACCGCTTACGTCCCGTCAGGGACAGCGTCTGAAGCGTGTGGAAGGCTTTGTGAGAGAATTTGAGGAAGCGGGTTTTGGAGACGGGGTCATTGTCAGAGCGGCCAGCGAAGATCTGGACGCAGTGATACCAAGCATGGACTCTGAGTATAAGATGGGTTATTATCTTACGAAGGAACTGCTGAGGGAAGACAGGGAACTGACTGCGATTGCCGGTATGAATGATATGATTGCCTTTGGGATCATGGATGCGCTGATTGAAAGTAAGATCCGTATTCCCGCGGAAATGTCAGTGCTTGGATGTGACAATACGATCTACTCCAGTCTCCGCACGATTTCGCTTACCACGATCGACCACTATGTGCCGCTGAAAGGGCGGGATGCCTGTGATATTATTCTGCGCAAAATTCAGTCCCAGAAGGAGAGTAAAGAAGGAAATGAGCCGGTCAGCACTTATCATGTGGAGTATGAACCAAAGCTGATTGCCAGGCGGAGTACCTCCTACGCACGTACAAGCAGCCTGGACAATGGTACAAGCGGGAAAAGAAGAAAATAACAAAAATAAATAAAACCGTTGAAATTATTAATAATAATTTGAACCATAGCGAAAAACGAAGGGCAGAAAAAACAGATACGATAGAAAAAGGTGTTGGAATCTGACCCTGGTATGATAAATGAGCTGGCCGACAAACGAGTCAGACATCGATTTTTCATGCTTCGCACTTATAAAATCGAGAAATATCCCCTGAATTATATTAATGAGTTGCCTGCCAAATGAGCCAGACGCCGATTTTACGTCCATTTGTTCCCTGACTCATATTAATAATATTGTTTTTATTAATTGGAATATTTATTTATAAAAACAGAGGCACCTTGACCGGTCAGAAAAACTTGTCTATACTGAAAACATCAGGGCAAGAAAAAATTCAGAGGAGGAAGTATCATGAAATTTTTTATCGACACAGCAAAAGTAGAGGACATCAGAAAAGCAAATGACATGGGTGTCATCTGCGGAGTTACCACCAATCCGTCACTGATTGCAAAAGAGGGCCGTGATTTCAACGAAGTCATCAAAGAAATCACCAGCATTGTAGATGGACCGATCAGCGGTGAGGTCAAGGCTACCACCGTAGATGCAGAAGGAATGATTCGCGAAGGTCGTGAAATCGCAGCAATTCATCCCAATATGGTTGTTAAGATTCCGATGACAGTAGAAGGATTAAAAGCAGTGAAAGTTCTTCATGCTGAGGGGATCAAGACAAACGTGACACTGATCTTTACAGCAAACCAGGCACTTCTGGCTGCAAGAGCAGGCGCTACGTATGTGTCTCCATTCCTTGGAAGACTGGATGATATCAGTGTTCGCGGTGTTGATCTGATTCGCGAGATCGCAGAGATTTTTGATATTGCAGGCATTGAAACAGAAATCATTGCTGCAAGCGTCCGCAATCCGATTCACGTAACTGACTGTGCACTGGCAGGAGCAGACATTGCTACCGTTCCGTACGCAGTGATCGAGCAGATGACGAAACATCCGCTGACTGACGCCGGTATTGCAAAATTCCAGGCAGACTACAAGGCTGTTTTTGGTGAGTAAAACGTTTTTGTTTTCGCAAGATACGCATAAAGGAGATAGAACATGAACAAGTTAGAGCTTATGAAGACCGCAAACGAGGTGCGCAAAGGCATTGTCAGCGGTGTTCACGCAGCGAAGGCCGGCCATCCGGGCGGATCTTTATCGGCAACTGAGATTTTTACGTATTTATACTTTGAAGAAATGAACATCGATCCGAGCGATCCTCAAAATCCGGACCGTGACCGCTTTGTTCTTTCCAAAGGTCATACAGCACCGGGGCTTTACTCCACTTTGGCCCAGAGAGGATACTTCCCGAAGGAAGATCTTCTGACACTCCGCCATCTGGGTTCTTATCTGCAGGGACATCCGGATATGAAACATATTCCGGGCGTTGATATGTCCAGCGGCTCTCTTGGCCAGGGCATTTCCGCAGCAGCCGGTATGGCACTTGGAGCAAAACTTACTGGTAAGGAATTCCGCGTGTATACACTGCTTGGAGATGGCGAGATTCAGGAAGGACAGGTTTGGGAAGCAGCGATGTTTGCAGGCGCAAAGAAACTGGATAATCTGGTAGTGATCGTGGACAACAATGGACTTCAGATCGATGGACCGGTTGCAGAAGTCAATACACCTTATCCGATTGATAAGAAATTTGAAGCGTTCAATTTCCATGTAATTAACGTGGAAGACGGCAATGATTTTGACCAGCTGAAAGCTGCTTTCGATGAAGCACGCGCAACGAAAGGCATGCCGACCGCGATTGTAGCAAAGACTTTAAAAGGCAAAGGTGTGTCCTTCATGGAGAATCAGGTGGGTTGGCATGGAAAAGCTCCGAACGATGCGGAGTATGCAGTGGCAATGGCAGATTTGGAAAAGGCAGGTGAAGCATTATGTCAGATGTAAAGAAGATCGCAACAAGAGACAGTTATGGTAACGCACTGGTAGAGCTTGGAGCAGAGCATGACAATGTGATCGTACTGGATGCTGACCTTGCAGCTGCCACAAAAACCGGAACTTTCAAAAAAGTATATCCGGAGCGCCACATTGACTGCGGTATTGCAGAGAGCAACATGATGGGTATTGCAGCGGGACTTTCCACTACCGGCATTGTACCATTTGCCAGCACATTCGCTATGTTCGCTGCGGGACGTGCTTTTGAGCAGGTACGCAATTCGATTGGTTATCCGCATCTGAATGTTAAGATTGGCGCTACTCATGCAGGAATCTCTGTAGGAGAGGATGGAGCCAGCCATCAGTGTAACGAGGATATCGCTCTTATGCGGACGATCCCGGGCATGGTGATTCTGAATCCGTCGGATGATGTTGAGGCAAAAGCATGTGTAAAAGCTGCTTATGAGCATAATGGACCGGTATATCTTCGCTTTGGACGACTTGCCGTTCCGGTTATCAATGACCGTCCGGATTACAAGTTTGAGCTTGGCAAAGGTGTTGTGCTGCGTGAGGGAAAAGATGTGACAATCGTTGCCACGGGACTTTGTGTAAATTCTGCTATGGAAGCGGCAGAGAAACTTTCTGCTGATGGAATTGATGCAAAAGTAATTAACATCCATACCATCAAACCGTTAGATGAGGAATTGATCGTAGCAGCTGCAAAAGAGACGGGAAAAGTGGTAACCGTGGAAGAACATTCTGTAATTGGAGGTCTGGGCAGTGCAGTCTGCGATGCACTGGCAGAAAAAGCTCCAACACCGGTGAAAAAAATCGGTATGCAGGATGTCTTTGGCGAGTCGGGTCCTGCTGCAGCACTTCTCGCAAAATATCAGCTGGATGGCGAGGGCGTATATCAGCAGGTAAAAGAATTCTGTAAATAAATGCAATGATACCAGGATTGCGTGAACACACAGTGCGGAGCAATCCGGAAAAAGCCAGGACAGTGATCAACTGCCCTGGCTTTTTCGCGGGATCATGGTGCCTGCCGCTTCCAATTCACTTCTGGCGAGAAGGATTCCCCGGGAAATGGCTTCCGCCATGTGAAAAATGCTGGAGAGCCTGGTTGTCTGAAGGAGCAGCTGTTCAAAACTGCCGGATACATTTACAATTCCTGTGATAAAAATATCTCCGACTTCGGGAAGGTTCTTTCCTGCCCCCGCACCGGGCTTTAAGGTGCCGTTTCCGATAGTGATGTAGCCCTGATGACGTCGGGAGCCAAGGGAAGCATCAATTGCGATAATCAGGGCCTTTGGGTGTTTCATACGAATATAGGTCATACGGTCCGTCAGATTCAGAGCATGTACCGGATCATCCAGCGTACCGTAAACATAAAACCCGCGGTCCCGGTAAGGGGCAAGAAAGTATCCTGTGAGTGGACCGAGGGAATCCCCGGTGATACGGTCACTGCCAATGCAGAGAAATACGATTTCCGAAAATGGTCCGCCGGCCTGCGCGATACAGCGTGTCAGCAGTGAGGCCAGCTCTTCGCTTGCCGTGACACTCCGTTCGTTGACATAATAAATTTCCGGGACTTTTCTCTTAAACATGATTCTGACCTGCCTTTCCAGATGATAGTAATCAGTCTAACCTCATATGATATAAAATATTCAAATTCACCCTTGTCCATGCACAAATCCTTGGAACCAAAAGAAAAGAAAATGACTTATTTTGTCATAAAAATCAGCCCTTTTCCAGTCATAAAATGATAAATTTCGTACTGGATTCGTGATAAAGTATTGGCCAAAAGGGGTGAATCACATGATAGAAATTGTATATCGGGAAGAGAAGCAGGAAGCGAATGGGAATGAGAGCTACTTTTATCTGCCGAAAAACATCAGACAAATCGGGGATGGCAAAGGCAGCCATAAAATTTACGTAGAAGATTATGTGTATACTTATCTGCGCCGCCTGACCAGCGATACGGAAGAGGGAAAGGTGGCAATTCTGCTTGGGCAGTATAATTGGGCGGACGGCATTTCCTATCTGTTTATCCGGAGTGCACTGGCTGTTCATAAGATGGAACCGGCACCGGACAACCTGAAGTTCGACGATCAGGTATGGAGTGAAGTGCATGATACAATGGAGAAATATTTCCGGGGGCAGACGATTCTCGGCTGGGCGCTTTCGCTGCCGGGATACCAGGAAGAACCCAATGAGGTGATGCTAAAAGCACATCTGAATCACTTTGGCGGGAATGATAAAACGTTCCTTCGTATTGATCCGCTGGAAAAGGAAGAAACTTTTTATCTGTATGAAGGGAATATCCTGAAAAAGGTCGGGGGGTTCCACGTGTTTTATGAGAAAAATGAGCCGATGCAAACGTATATGATCGATGAAAATGAGAATCGTTCCATCGAAAATTCGGAAACGGTAGCAGATCGTGCAGTCACCGATTTCCGAAAACTGGTCGTAGAGAAACAGGAAGCCAGGGAAAACGGGGAGAGAAAGCCGTTTGCCTATGCCGTTACGGCTTGTGCAGCGGCGGTTCTTTTGATGGCTGTCATACAGAAATATACGGGAATTCTGCCGATTGGAGATTATCATACAGTAACTGCATCAGCAACGGCAGAAGGAGAGAGGAGAGCAGAAGATTCTGTGCTCGATAAGGCAGAGGAGAATGCCGGAGAGAAGGATTCAAAGATCATCGATGCTAAGAGCGATCCGGACGGAAGGAATCTGACAGAGTCTGATTCTAAAGAAACTGCGGAGATGACGGATCAGGAATCTGCGGATACAGAACTGAATGAGACGGAAACAAAAGAAGCTGAGGAAGAAACAAAAACTGCAGAGACTTCACCGGAAAAAGAAGAGCCAGCAGATGAGACCAGTGCAGTCGTATGGCAGGAATATGTGGTTCAGAAAGGAGACAGCCTTTCCAGGATCAGCGAGCGCTATTATGGAACTATGGGGCGTGTGAAAGACATCTGTGCGCTCAATGGAATTGCATCAGAGGATCTGATTTATGCGGGACAGAAAATTTTACTGCCAAAATAGAGTGGGTATGATATAATGAGTCGTAACAGACGCGTTTGCTGACGCAGACATTATCATACAGGAAAGACGTTTTGACGTCATAAGGGGATTACAGATGGATGAAATCAAGCTTGACGGAAGGAAGGAAGACGGTGGGGAGAAAGAACAGCCGGTTTCCATGGAAAGTCCGAAAGTACAAAAGATAGAAGAGTATAAAGAAAAAGAAAAAAAGATAAAACGCCTTCGAATACTTATTGGCGTCGCCGCTGCTGCAGGAATTCTGATTGCGGGGCTTGCGATCTCGGCAGGTGTAAAGTATAGAACATATCATACCTATAAGGTGCTGGAATCCAGTCAGCAGGAAGATACGCTGACGTATTCGTTTATCGGCGTGGGAGAGCATATTTTCCGATTTGGAATCGACAGCGCGCAGCTTCGCGACAGGGAGGATCAGGTTTTGTGGAATGACGCGTATTCCATGAACAATCCGCAGGCTGTCTCCTGCGGGGATGCCGTGGCTGTTTATGATAAAGACGGTACCTCTATTATGATTTACGATGATGGCGGAAGGATCGGAAGTGTCTCTACAAAACTGCCGATTGTGAAAGCTTCGGTGGCAGCTCAGGGTGTGGTGGCTGCGATACTGGAAAATGGGGAAGATACCTGGATCAAGTATTACAGTACTGATGGAGAAGAAATTGCATCCTTTCGGACACGAATTGACAGTCCTGGTTATCCAATGGATATCAGTCTTTCTACAGATGGGCTGATGATGGGTGTGGCATATGCCTACGCAGAAGCCGGGCAGATGAAAACGCAGATCGCGTTTTATAATTTCGGGAGCACCGGACAGAATCTGGTGGACAATCTGGTAAAAGCAGAGAATTACAGTGATGCGCTGTGTCCGGAAATAAAATATGCGGATAAAGATACCTGTATTGCGTTTTTTGACGATGGATTTCATGTGTATGAGGGAACAAAGAATCCAAAAGAGATCGCCAGAGTGGAGGAAGATCAGGAGATCATCAGCTGCGCATCCAACAGCTCAAGGATTGCTTTGATATTAAGAGGAGAAGATGAGGAAAATCCGTATATTCTCAGGGTCTACAATCTGAATGGAAAGGAAATCTTCAGTGAAGGCTTTGATTTTCCCTATGATACCATTCAGATGGATGAAAGACAGATTCTTCTTCTGAACAGACGGGAATTGTGTATTTACAGCCTGGATGGCGTGGAAAAATTCCGTGGAGTGATTGGAGAATCCCAGATTAACAATGTGATTGGATTGGGAAGAGGAGAGTATTTCGCTGTTGCTGAGGGTGAAGTCATGATCCTACGAATGAAATGAAAGGCAGGGGAAACAGATGAACTGGCTTAGATATGTGCTGCTTGGTGTGAGTCTTCTGTCTTTCATTCTGGGCTACCGGAAAGGATTGGTTAAGACTGCGGTTTCCATGCTGTTCCTGATTCTTGTGATGATCGCCTCCGCGTGGCTGAACCCTTACGTGAGCAGAGCACTGGAGGAACACACAAATCTGCGAATGTATGTACAGGAAAAATGTCTTGCTGCATTCGATGAGCATGGGGAATTAGTCGGGGAGACCAGCGAAGTGCAGTCGGGATGGCTCTCGGAACTTGGCGTGCCGGCGGCAATGATTGAGCAGATCCTGGAAAATGATACGGTCCAGGAATATGAGAAAGTACAGGCACGTAATTTCTCGGAATATGCAGCTGCATGTGTGGCAGACGGTGCAATCCGAATGGCAGCGTATTTTCTGGCATTTGTGCTGGCTGTTATCTTTGTAAGACTGGCTGCATGGATTGTGGAACTCGTGGCGGAATTGCCGGGACTTAGTCTGCTGAACCGGTTAGGAGGAGCAGCAGTTGGAGCGATCAGAGCACTGATCTGGATCTGGATTTTCTTTACGTTCGTGTATTTTTTCGGAACTACCGCATGGGGAGCAATCTGCAGGAAGCAGATTGCAGGTGATGGGATTCTGGAATGGCTGTATACGTATAATCCGGTAACACTTCTTTTAATAAAACTACTTATCTAGAGACTGTAAAATTGTACTTTTTCCAAAAGCAGCGGTACGAAATTTACCGGGCATAGATAGCCTGACAGATTTCGTACCGCTGCTTTTGGAAAAACGGTTGACAAATGTCAGTTGATGTGATAATCTAACAAAGCTGTCAGAAAGACACCGGTAACGGAAGAAGAGAAAACGAGCCTGGGAGCAAAAAAGTGAAAAAAGTTCTTGACAAATCGATACAGGACTGATATGATAATCAAGCTGCTGGTCGACAGATCAGAACTGCTTCACAAAAAGAATAAAAAGAATTTCAAAAAAGCGAAAAAGTTCTTGACAAAAGCAAATGACTTTGATAAAATATCAGAGTTGTTGATCGAGAGAACAGCTTCAAAAAAGAAATTCAAAAAATGAAAAAAGTTCTTGACAGAGGAAACTGCTTCTGATATAATAAACGAGCTGTTCCGAGCCGGAACGACAGAGAACCTTGATAACTAAACAGTAAAACACATCCTCGAAAGTTCTGAAAGTAAAATTCAAAACGATCGAAAGATCCTTTAAAACAGTAAAAGGGATAAATTAGCTAGTAGTTGATTTTGAACTGGAACAAA
>JALEOU010000046.1 GCA_022766945.1 Fusicatenibacter sp.
TTTGTTCCAGTTCAAAATCAACTACTAGCTAATTTATCCCTTTTACTGTTTTAAAGGATCTTTCGATCGTTTTGAATTTTACTTTCAGAACTTTCGAGGATGTGTTTTACTGTTTAGTTATCAAGGTTCTCTGTCGTTCCGACTCGGAACAGCTCGTTTATTATATCAGAAGCGGTTCCCTCTGTCAAGAACTTTTTTCATTTTTTTGAATTTCTTTTTTTGAAGCTGTTCTCTCGATCAGCAACTCTGATATTCTATCAAAGTCATTTGCTTTTGTCAAGAACTTTTTCGCTTTTTTGAAATTCTTTTTATTCTTTTTGTGAAGCAGTTCTGATCTGTCGACCAGCAACTTGATTATCATATCAGTCCTGTATCGATTTGTCAAGAACTTTTTTCACTTTTTTGCTCCCAGACTCGTTTTCTCTTCTTCCGTTACCGGTGTCTTTCTGACAGCTTTGTTAGATTATCACATCAACTGACATTTGTCAACATTTTTTTAACCGAGAAGCCCCTTTATTCCTTCCCGGCGGAACAGATCTTTATAGTAACCGATTTCATCACGAATCAGCTCATCAATCGCTCTCATCCCCAGAACCTCCACAGGCGCTTTATCATCCGTCAGAATACATTCTCCCGGCTCATAGTATTCCAGATTTTCAGCCACTTCTTCCATCATAACCTGCAGCTCGTGATCCGACAGTTTTTCTACTGATGATAACATTCTGGAAATCATTTCTTTGCTTTGAGAAGCGAACAGCTCTCTGTTCGTGGATCTTTTCACATCAACCATATAGACTTCTGAAAACACGCTGGAAATCGTATCTGATAAATACTGGTTAATGCCATCTTCTCCGTCCGATTTCATATTCATATTAACAACCATGACACCGTTTTCCGTAAGATGTTCCCGCACCAGTTCAAAGAATTCCACGGAAGACATCTGAAACGGTATTGTAATATCCTGATAGGCGTCAACCATAATCACATCATATTTACCATCAATAGCCTGAAGATATGCTCTTCCATCGTACGTTGTCACAGGAACTGTTTCCGGCAGTTTAAAATACTTTCTTGCCAGATTCGTAATCTTCTGATCAATTTCCACTCCTTCCACAGTCAGGTTTCCATAATACTTCAGACACTGCTTCGCGTAGGTTCCCGTTCCCATACCAAGAATCAGTATTTTGGCATCCTCTTTTTCCAGCGTATCTGCCATCAGCGGAGCTGCCATCGCATAGTCGTAATACATTCCGGTAAGAGAATCATCTTTTCGCATCACTGACTGTACACCAAAAAGTACGTTGGTCGAGAGAATTACCTTTTCTTCGTCTTCCCGCACCTGAAGATAATTATAGATCGATTCCCCTTCATAAGTCAGTTCCTTTTCCCAGAAAGCGAAACTTCCTGAATGTCCCAAAATGCTGCACAGCAGGAATAGAATCACGGATATCGTGCAGGCCTTTTTCCCGCTTCCTCTGTTGATAAAATAAATCAGCGCCAAAACCAAAAGGATCCCTGAGAAAATCAAAAAAGTAATCGCAGTTCCAACCGCCGGTATGGTGACAAACGTCGGCAGGAAAGTACCAATAATACTTCCGATCGTATTGAACGCGCCAAGTGTGCCCACCACCTTCCCGCTGTCATCCAGACTGTCCACCGTATATTTCACCAGAGATGGTGTGACCGTTCCCAGCAAGAAAAGCGGGTACACAAAGATCACCATGCATGCAACAAATGCAGCCAGAATCAAAAAGTGATTGCTGATCGTCAGGACCAACAGGCCCGATATTCCCAGAATAATATATTTCCCCACAAAAGGAATTGCAGCAATCCACACTGCCGCAATCAATATCCGCCGATACAAAAGATCCGGATTGGGATTTTTGTCAGCCTGCTTCCCTCCCCAGATATTTCCCAGTGCCATGGCTATCATGATGGTTCCTATGATAATGGTCCATACAATCTGGGAAGAGCTGAAATACGGCGCCAGCAATCGACTGGCTCCCAGTTCCACCGCCATGACAGACATGCCTGAAAAAAATTCTGTCATATAAAGATATTTCTTATTTTTCAAGATACTACCTGTTTTCATACTGTCTCCTTTTTCCCGTTCGATCTGTTCACTGTACAACTGTCGGATATTCTCAGGATTGCCTCCTGTATATTCTCCACAGGGATCAAAGCAATTCCCCCGATCTTTTCCAGCGCTTTCATACACACGGAGGGAAGTATCACTCTCTCAAATCCGAGTTTCTTTGCTTCCAATACCCTCTGTTCTGCCATGCTCACTGCACGAATCTCGCCGCCAAGACCAACCTCGCCAAAAACCACCGTGTGATCATCTATCACAAGATCTTTCTGACTGGATGCGATCGCCAGCGCAATCCCCAAATCAATTGCCGGTTCATTCATCCGTACGCCTCCTGCAATGTTCACATAAGCATCGCTTGCGGAAAGGTTTATTTTGGCTCTCTTTTCCAGAACAGCCATCAACAGATTCACCCTGTTAAAATCACAACCGGCTGCTGTTCTCCTCGGAATACCGAAATTACTGTGGCATACCAACGCCTGTATCTCAATCAAAATCGGCCGCGTCCCTTCCATCGAACAGGCAACCACCGAACCGGAAGCACCTTCCGGACGTCCGCTCAGCATATACTCCGATGGATTTTTCACTTCCACCAGTCCTTCCGCCTGCATTTCAAAGACTCCGATCTCATTTGTCGATCCAAAGCGATTTTTCACGCCTCTCAAAATTCGGTAGGAAGCATGACGATCCCCCTCAAAATAAAGTACTGTATCCACCATATGTTCCAAAACACGCGGACCTGCTACATTGCCATCTTTTGTCACATGTCCCACAATAAAAATAGATACACCCAGCCCTTTGGCAATCTGCATCAGTACATTCGTGGACTCACGTACCTGGGAAACACTTCCCGGCGCAGATGCAACCTCTTCGTTATACATCGTCTGAATAGAATCAATTACTGCCACTTCCGGTTTCTCTGTCTCAATCACACTCCGGATGATATCCAGATTTGTCTCACACAGCAGTGTGAGCTGATCCGAAAACTCACCGATTCGAACTGCCCGCAGTTTGATTTGCCGCAAGGATTCTTCTCCCGAAATATAAAGTACTTTTCGTCCTTCCCGGGAAATCATCTGACAAACCTGAAGGAGAAGTGTTGACTTGCCAATACCAGGATCACCACCTACCAGTGTCAGTGATCCAGGGACAATTCCGCCTCCGAGCACACGGTCAAGTTCTCTGATTCCTGTAGATATCCGTTCTTCGCTGCTGGTGGCAATCTCGGAAAGATGCATTGGTTTTCGTTTTGTTTTCCGCCTGGCAGCACTTTCTGAAGCAGATGTCATTCCAACAGCCACTGGTTCTTCCACAAAAGTATTCCACTCTCTGCATCCCGGACACTGCCCCATCCACTTTCCTGATTCATATCCGCAATTCTGGCAGAAAAATGCCGTTTTCTTTGCTTTTGCCATTTTTTTTTACCCCTGCTTTCCGTTTTTCCCCACATTTTTCTGAAAGAAAAAGCCGCTGCACATTCTAAGCGCAACGGCCTTTTTTCCTGTGTGGATCCTATCGAAATATCTGCATCAAACGCGTACAACCTCAACAGCTACACACTCAGCCTGTTCCAGCTCTACGCTAAAAGAAAGCTTTCCGCCAAGATTAGTTGTCATATGTCCCACATTGACACCATCCAGCAGCACCTTATACTCTGTCTCAGCTTCCATCTCAACTGTGATCTGCGCATCTTCCGGTCCTTCTACCTGGAATGTCATGCCACCGTCAAAGATCTGTAAATCCGTAACTGTTGTTCCCGGAACTGACTCATACACGAACAGTCCGTTTCTCTCCAGCTTGGTAATTTCCTTGAACGTTTTCACTTTATACTGATCTCCTCTGTGCTCGAAATCAGATAATTTGGACTTCGTGTTCAGTTCATAGTTGCCAAAGCTGATTCCTCCGTCTGCTTCTGTGCGGATTAACTCTTTAATTACTGACATTTCAAAATGCCCTCCTGGTATTGTCTTTTGTTATAACTACTAGCTCCCATGACCTTTCGGCCTTTGTTCAATGATACCATAATTTTTCACATTTTGCCATAAAGATATGGATGTTTTTTCTTTTTTAAGATTTCGGTGATTACTGTTCAGACGGCAGCAGAAGCTGTGCAGTAGTTTTCGGTACCTGCACTTTGAATTTTATATTCTGCTGTCTGACGCCTACAGATACCGTATCGCCTTTCTTAATTTCCCCGCAAAGAATTGCTTCCGCGAGGGGATCCTCGAGCATGCTCTGAATTGCACGTTTCAACGGGCGGGCACCATACTTGCTGTCATAGCTCTTTTCAATCAGATACTCTTTCGTCGTATCCTGCACCTTCAGCTGGATGTTCATCTGTTCCCTGCAGCGGTGTTCCAGATCTTTCAGCAGGATATTGACAATCTTCTTCATATCCTCTTTGGCCAACTGGTGGAATACAATTGTCTCATCAATTCGGTTAAGGAATTCCGGTTTAAACATCCGTTTTACCTCTTCCATCACCTGGCCTTTCATATACTCATAATCTTTCTTCGCATCTTCTGTGGAAAGGAATCCCAGTCTCTTTGGCTCTACAATGTTCTGTGCACCTGCATTGGATGTCATAATGATGCAGGTTTGCTTAAAGTCTACTTTTCTTCCCTGAGCATCGGTTATATGACCGTCATCCAGTACCTGCAGCAAAATATTGAAAACGTCCGGGTGTGCCTTCTCAATTTCATCAAAGAGAATCACGCTGTACGGGTTTCTCCGAACCTTTTCTGAAAGCTGACCCCCCTCCTCGTATCCCACATATCCCGGAGGAGAACCAATTAATTTAGATACGCTGTGCTTTTCCATATATTCCGACATGTCCACGCGAATCAACGCCTGTTCAGTACCAAATACTGCTTCTGCCAATGCTTTGGAAAGTTCTGTTTTTCCAACACCGGTCGGTCCAAGGAATAAAAAGGAGCCGGTTGGACGATTGGGATCTTTTAAACCCACACGGCCCCGCTTTACTGCACGTGCGACTGCATTGACCGCCTCGTCCTGTCCAACCACACGCTTATGAAGCACCTGTTCAAGACGTGCCAGCCTGCGGGATTCCCCTTCTGCCAAACGCTGTACCGGTATTTTTGTCCAGGCAGAAACCGTCTTTGCAATCTCTTCTTCTGTCACCATCAGCTTTTTCGTCTGGTTCCGTTTCTCATAGCGCACTTTTGCTTTATCCAGCTCTTTTTCCAGTTTCTCCTGCTGCTTCTGGACCTCACCTGCATGCTGAAAATCACCCTGTCTGATCGCCTCTTCCTTTTCTGCCGCTCTCTCTTTTAAATCCATTTCCAGTTTTACGATTCCGTCAGGTATCTGATATCCGCCAAGCTGTACACGCGATGCAGCTTCATCCATCAGATCAATCGCCTTATCCGGCAGGAAACGGTCATTAATATACCGAGTGCTCATCCGGACTGCTGCCTCCAGCGCATCGTCCTGGATCTGAACACCGTGGTGACGTTCATAATAAGGACGCAGACCCCGAAGTATCTCAAGTGCTTCCACTTCTGTTGGTTCCTCTACCATCACCGGCTGAAATCTTCGCTCCAGTGCAGCATCCTTTTCTATATATTTGCGGTACTCTTCCACTGTGGTGGCACCGATCAGCTGAATCTCTCCTCTTGACAGGGACGGTTTTAAAATATTCGACGCATCCAAAGCGCCTTCTGCACCGCCCGCTCCGATAATCGTATGGAGCTCGTCAATAAACAAAAGGATATTTTGGTTTTCCATCACTTCTTTGATTACGCGTTTAATCCGCTCCTCAAACTCGCCGCGGTATTTGCTTCCGGCCACCATTCCGGAAAGATCCAGTACCACTACATGTTTATCCCGAATCGTATCAGGCACAAGTCCCAGCTCAATCCGCTGTGCCAGCCCCTCCGCGATGGCTGTCTTTCCAACCCCGGGTTCACCGATCAGGCATGGATTATTTTTGGTTCTTCTGCTCAGAATCTGGATCACACGGTCTATCTCCTGATTTCTTCCGACTACCGGATCAAGCCTTCCTTCCCGTGCCATCTCATTCAGATCACGACTGTACTGCGCAAGTACAGAAGACGGGCTGCCTTCACTTCCGCGCTGCATACGCGCCTGACCCTGCTGAGCTTCTCTTGCAAGCATCTGCCCTTCTCCCATAGCCCCCAGAAGTGCCGCGTACAGCTTCTGGATGTTCACGCTCATCGTATAGAGCAAACGAGTCGCTACGCAATCGCTCTCTTTCAGCACTGCGATAAGGATATGCTCCGTTCCCACCAACTGGCTCTTAAAACGTGCTGCTTCCTCCACCGCATTCTCAAGCACAGCTCTGACTCTCGGCGTATATTCAGGCT
This sequence comes from Fusicatenibacter sp., assembly GCA_022766945.1. Classification (GTDB taxonomy): domain Bacteria; phylum Bacillota; class Clostridia; order Lachnospirales; family Lachnospiraceae; genus Fusicatenibacter. The sequence continues at coordinate 6,436 of JALEOU010000046.1, forward strand.
GCAGTGCAATCTTTCTGTTCCCTGATGGCGCAATCAGACGGTCAATCAGTTCCATCAACCGCTCCTCTTTGACACCAAATTCAGCCAAAACCATCCCCGCTGTTCCGTCCGCTTCTTTGATCAGACCCACCAGCAGATGTTCTGTACCAATATAATGATGACCGCATTGCTCTGCGGTCTTTTCGGCGTATGCCAGTGCATTTCTTGCCTGACTGGTATAACCATCTTTCATGAAATCGTTCTCCTTTTGCGTCTATTCCTCATAATTGCTGTAAATCTCATCCACCAGCTGGTGTACTTCCTCGCGGGATACATTCTTGCAGACTGCTTTCGCAAGTATCACCTGCAGATCCTCACGAAGTTCCCTGAGCGCAAACAGTTTATCCGCATCGATGCGTATCACAGCACCTCTGCGCCGGTCGATCGACAAAAGCCCTTCCTGGCGCAAAACGCTGTACGCCTTGTTTACCGTATGCATATTGATACCAATATCTTCTGCCAACTGGCGCACAGAGGGAAGGGTATCTCCTTCCTGTATTCTGGAAGTTGCAATTCCCAGAATGATCTGATTGCGGAGCTGAATATAAATTGCTTCATCACTGTTAAAATCTATCTGAATTGTTTCATAATACATTCTTACACCCTGCTTTCTAGTGATGTCCACTTGTTATACACATACTATAACAAAATAAGGGTTTTGTCAATTCTCTTTACCGATTCTTCTCATAGATGATCTGAAGACCTTTCAGAAGGAGATCTTCATCCAGGATAATCTCTTTTTTACAGCACGGAATCACGGAACCGGAAAGGCCTCCGGTAGCAATCACGGTACATTTGCATCCCAGTTCTTCTTCCATACGTTCAATCATTCCGTCAATACATGCAGCATTTCCCTGAATGATACCGCTTCGCATACAGTCATTGGTGTTCCTTCCGATTACTCTTTTTGGCGCTTTCAGGCTGAACTGATTCAGCTGCGCACAATTCGATGCCAATGCATCCAGAGAAGTGCGAACCCCCGGAAGAATTGCTCCTCCGATAAAGTTTCCTTTCTGATTTACTACCGTCATCGTTGTCGCAGTTCCCATATCAATGATGATCTGAGGCAAAGGATATTCATTCATCGCTGCGACAGCAACCACAACCAGATCGCTGCCCACCGTGGCAGGATCATCGATCTGAATATTTAATCCTGTTTTCAGTCCCGGTCCCACCGTTTTTACCGGTTTTCCAATTACTTTTTCCGCTGCTCTCTTAACCTGATCCGTCAGCTGCGGCACCACGGAGGATATAATCCCTCCTTCCAGTTCATCCCGGGAAATCCTATAGATCTCCAGTACATTTTTCAGGCTGATGGCATATTCCAGTTCTGTCTTCCCCTTATCTGTGGAAAGACGCTCAATAAAATACGTTTTCTTCCCTTCCACACATCCAAGTACAATATTTGTATTTCCAATATCTATTGCAAGTATCATTTGGTTTTCCTCCTGTATTTTGATTCTCACCTCTGTACAGCTATGTCCGGCAGAAAATCCTATCTTCTGATCGCCGTCATATTTTCTATTATACATGCCGATCCGGAAAGAAACAAGATAAATCCGGATTCCTGATATTACTGGTTTCGTTACTGTCTGAAACGTCACTCCGTTACCATCTGAACAGTAACCTTTCAAAAAAATCGCTTGCATAACCTGTTTTTTTATGTTAGAATAAATCTCGGTCATAAGATTATGCCGCTGTGGCGGAATTGGCAGACGCACTTGACTCAAAATCAAGCGGTTAACAGCCATGCCGGTTCGAGTCCGGCCAGCGGCACGAATAATGGCGTGAACGCCTATGAAAATAAGCATTTACAGCGTTTTCGTTGCAGATGCTTATTTTTTGTTCAATTGAAAAAGACAGAGGCCTATATGATTCCTGCCAAAGCCAAGGTTGCTCCGGTCAATATATGAGTTTATACAGTATTTATGAAAAGTTGGGATTCGGCTTCAAAAGTTTTCCAATATCCGAAAAGGAATGGCGTTGGTTTTGCCACTGTTTTGGGTATCCTGGTAATTATCGGCGTTGTTTTTCCCAAATCTCGGTACTTTCAGTTCCAGCAGATGCTCATAAGGAGCAATTTCCGTCTCCGGCACCCAAACATCCACCATACCGTCTCTCCGACTTGTATCCGAACGGGATCATCTACACGACCACTCCCGGATAATGCTGATATAGCCCTTTTTCTCATATCCGTAATCCTCCATGAATCGTAATAAAGCCATATTTTGAAGTCTTGCGTGCAGAAATATACAGCTGGTCACTTTCTGCATGTCCTCTGCTTACAGTTTACCAGCTGTATCTTTTTATAAAACTGTTTTCTGTCTGTATATCCGACCCTCTGCACGATCTCCTCGTTCCTAAGATTATTCTCCGGCAATTTCCTGCAAAGATACTTTTTCTATTCATCGGGAAGCGATATATCCAAGCAGATCTTCCGTCAGATGCTGATGTATTTTTCCGCCTGTGCATCATATTCCTGCCCGTCGATTTCATGTACTGTTTTCCCATTTGTCACAAAGATCAGCTTCACAAATTCATGGGTATGAACTTTAAATTCTCTGTCATTCACAGGATGATCGATATGGATGTTTTCCCTGGGATTCAGATATTTTTGATGTTTAAATACGTGCATAGTACCATCAGCATTCTTTCTGCTCTTTCTCTTAAAAAAGACATCCTCACCCAAATCCGGATGAGAATGTCTTTTACAATTCAGCAAAGTTTCCAATGAAGCTTTGTATGCTATACAATTTGTATCAGCCTTTTACAGCACCGATCATAACACCCTTTACAAAGTACTTCTGTACAAACGGATAAATACAGAGTACCGGAACCGTTGTCAGAATAATCGTGGAGTATTTGATTGCCTCTGCAAACTGGTTTACCTGGTCGTTCTCCGCTGCTGCTGAATTCAGCACGTTGGAG
>JALEOU010000061.1 GCA_022766945.1 Fusicatenibacter sp.
GATATCATCCGGTAGAATTCCTTCAGGGGATCGGGGACTGCTACTGTACGACGGATGGATATCAGCCTTATCACAATCTCCCTGAAAACATCACAGTGACCGGATGCATGGCCCATTATCCTAGAAGTATTATTATTCGAGATAATGTTGCAAAATAGCATAGTTATTGATGTTTGTGCTAGCACTTCTTGAATAATAATTCTCCTTGTATAGTAGAAATTGAAATACTATATAAGGAGGTCACTTATGACAGAACACAAATTTATTCCTATCGATGAATTAATCAATAGGGTCATGATGCAACTCAAAGAACAACATTACATGGAATCCACCTTGATTGTGTATAAGCGAACATATCACAGAATCAAGGAGTTTATGTTACAAAATGATTATCAGAATTATAGCCCGGAAATAGGCTCATCATTTTTGGATGAGCAAAAGGTTTCTGCTTCTACAATGAGTGCTTATAAATGCGCTGTAAGACGCTTGAATGATTCATATAATGACAAAGAGTTTAGGAGTCATCATGAAAATGATACCGCTAAAATTTGCGACGTATATAAAGACTTGCTTGAAGATTACCTAAACAATTGTATCAATAAAGGAAATAAGCCAGGAACAATAGCACATAAACGTTTCGCTTGTATCCATTTTCTTAATTTCTTGGCTGAAAGTGATTATAAAGATATCTCTCTGATCAATGCAGGTATTATAGCAAGGGCCTTACTTATCTTCACTAACCCAGACAGGTATGCGGATGTGAAGAGTTTTCTGCGGTATCTTAAAGAAAAAAGTTTGATAGATAGGGATTACGCTGAAATGATTCCGAGACTAAAGAGAGCGCAACCGATACCGTCAGTATATACCATAGATGAAATAAAACTAATTGAGCAACATGTAGATATTTCTACAGATACAGGAAAGAGAAATATAGCAATTATTCGACTTGCAACAAGAATGGGATTACGTTCCGGGGATATAGCAAAGCTTACATTAGACGAAATAGATTTTTCTTCGGAGACCATTCATTTAATACAAGAAAAAACTAACATTCCGCTTGAATTACAGATGCCCAAAGAGGTTTCTGATTCAATATATGCGCACCTTGAAAATTCAAAAAAGAACCATTATTCAGATGAATATGTCTTTCATAGTATGACTGCTCCGTATGGAAAAATATCAACAAGTATTATAAGGCACCTTGTTAATAACAGTATGGATAAAGCAGGGATTGAAGTTGGATTAAGAAAGCATGGACCACATGCGTTTAGATCTTCCCTCGCAAGTCATATGATTGAGGATGAAAATTCATATGAAACAGTACGAAAAATCTTAGGACATTCAGACCCAAATGTTATTAAGCATTATGCGAAGACGGATATTGAAAGACTGCGATTATGCGCTATATCACCTCCAAAACCAAATGGTCTGTTTAAAGACTACCTTTCTGGAAAGCAGGTGATTAGCCATGTTTAAGAGTATATATGCAACAGAACTTAAGATGTACTATGACTTACGAAGTAAAACCTTAAGTGAAAGTGCTATCAAGCACGAAGCGTGTTATTTAAAGAGATTCGATACATATCTTTATAATAATGTTAAAACAAGAGGTAGTCTGCCAGAATCAGTAATGAATAACTGGTTGAAAACTGTAAATGGAAAAAGCAGTTCTGTTGAAAATGAAGTCATTGTAATAAGGCAGTTTCTTCATTACTTGCAACTAACCGGAGTAGAGGCATATATACCTGTTATTCCGAAAGTACGCGATGATTATATGCCGTATATATTCTCTGATATCGAAATCGAGAGGATTTTTGTGGATGCAGATAACATCATTTTAAAAGACAAGAAAGCAGATCCTGCAATAATTCTGGAATTCCCAGTTATTTTACGGTTGTTGTATAGTTGTGGACTTAGAATTGGAGAAACAATCAAACTAAGGCTTTCTGATGTGGATTTTGAAAATGGCATTCTATACATGTATAATACCAAAAATAACAAGAAAAGAATTGTTCCAGTTTCAGACGAAATGAAAGTAATCCTCCAAAAATACTGCATGGCATGTGGATTATTAGGGAAAAATGAGGGCTGGTTGTTTCCGTCGCAATTAAGTGACAGCCACATATCTGACAGAGCTATAAAGCGTAGATTTGAAGCAATCCTTAAAAGTAATGGTATTCAATTGCCGAATAGAAAGAAACATGAACGTGGGCCATGTCTTCATTGTTTTCGACATGTGTTTGCATTTAAGTCGTTCGCGCAGGCTGAGCGTGCTGGTAGACATTTGGATGATGCAATTCCGTACTTGTCTATTTATTTGGGACATGACAGTCTGGATGAAACCTCAAAATACCTAAAATTCAGTAATGAAATGTTTCCGGATGCAATAGATTGTTTCGGTGATTTCATGAAAGAACTTTTGCCGGAGGTGGATTATGAAGCGTAAGAAAGATAGGTTTTATGAGCTGCTTCAGGATTACTTCGATGAATATTTGCCAGTAGCAAAGGGACTTTCTGAATCTACAATTATTTCATACAAGGCAACATTCAGGCTGCTTATGGAATATATGTATAATGTCAAGGCACCAACCTGTGATGCTATTACGTTTTCTGAATTAACCGAAGAATGTATCAGTGGTTTTTTAGACTGGCTTGAGAATGATAGAAAGTGTTCAGTTTCGACAAGGAATCAGCGTTTGTCTGCTATCGCAGCTTTTGCTATATATGCGCAAAGTAGAGATTTTGAAGCTGCCTGTTTTTTTCGGAATAATGTTTTGCTTATCCCCAAAAAGAAAGGGATCAAGAGAATTCGAAGCTATTTTACAATCAATGAATTGAAAATACTCTTTGAACTTCCCGATAAGAATTCTTCTATTGGGAAAAGGGATTATGCACTTCTCAGTTTCATGTATGCAAGTGGAATGCGGGCACAGGAAGTCTGCGACATGACAGTTGGTGATATAAGATTCTATTCTGATAAAGCAAGTATAAAAGTTCTTGGTAAAGGCAGAAAGGCGCGTAGAATAGGGATACCAGCACAAGCTTCCAGAAATCTGGAAAAATATATCGTATATCGAAAGATCAGTTCAAAACTAGATCATCATGTATTTTCTAGTCAGACACATGAGAAAATGACAGTATCATGTATTGAAGAAATATATAAGAAATACATTAAACGAGCTAAAAATGAGCATCCCGATTTATTTAGAGAATCCTACTCGCCCCACTCTATGAGACACACCACAGCAACACACATGCTTGAGGCAGGAGTTCCGTTGATCGTTGTAAAAAACTTTCTAGGACATGTTTCACTTCAAACAACTCAGATATATGCAGAGGTAACGCAGGAAACAATGAATAAGCAGTTGAAGGCTTGGAACGAAAAATGGTTCTTGGAGGAAAAGAATAGCGATTGCAAAGATAAAAAGAAAGAAATGATTCCTGATTTCTTGAGATAATTCAAGTATGATTATTCGAGTAATACTTTGAGAAGCCTATGCAGAATAAAGGCTCATTGGCTTCTCCTCGAATAATAATACTTCTAGGATAATGGGCCATGCATCCGGTCACTGTGATGTTTTCAGGGAGATTGTGATAAGGCTGATATCCATCCGTCGTACAGTAGCAGTCCCCGATCCCCTGAAGGAATTCTACCGGATGATATC
>JALEOU010000066.1 GCA_022766945.1 Fusicatenibacter sp.
CTCACTGTATTTGATGTAGTCATAGGAAAAATATCCCACAAGACCTCCGGTAAAAGTCGGCAATGTGTCAATTCTCGGGCTCCGGTTCGCTTCCAGAATCTGTTCAATCATTTCTCCCGGAGGGACATCCCTCATTTTCACCCGCATCTGTCCGGATGGCAGATTCTCCGGATTCACCATTTTCTCTCCAAGGATGTTTGCCAGAATTTCCTCTCTGGCAGTCAAAATCAATTCCCCATCCGTACAAGTCACTTCCAGCGCCGGATCATAACCGAGGAAGGTATATCTTCCCCACTGTTTCCGATCCTCTGCGCTCTCCAGCATAAAACAGTGACCGCTGTTTTCCTGCAGGATACGCAGAACCTCAATCGGTGTTCGGATATCCGAATACATCTCCCGGCTCACCGGCACTTTCCGGTATCTCCCGGATGCAGCGATTGTCTGGATTTCTTCATACGTTGTCTGTTTCATAACTCATGCTGCTCCTTTCTTAATGACGTTTCGATATTCCTCTTTTATCCGGCGACAAAAAAACGCCCCTGGCAGAGATTTTATCTAAACTCTCTGCCAAGGGCGGATATTATATACTATCCGTGGTGCCACCTTGTTTTGTGAATGCTCACACGCTCATCGGAATACCATCATATTCCCGGCAACTAACGTATGCCCTACGTCACAGAATACTCGGGATCAGGCCATCCGGCTTTTATTCCCTTTCCCTGTGCCCTCCGTGGTCCATTTGCTACCCCGCTTCCTGCCCGGCTCACACCTGCCCGGACTCTCTGAGAGTGCGCTTGTAACGTTATCTCCACTTCATCGGTTTAAATTATTAACTTATTAACATTGCACTTATTATACAATCAGATCATCCAATTTGTCAACTTTTTTTCACCATTATTTTTACAGCCCCGTACTTTTGTGGTAATCTCTCGTCCAGGCAGCAAGGGCTCCGTCCAGATCTCTTGGAAGTTCTACCTGCATGGCCTCCACAATTCTGGAATCCATCTCTTTCTTGGTCTCACTGTCCACTTTCAGCTCTTCTGCTTTTTTTTCGTAAGCATCCTTCCCCTGGCTCATATAGGTTGCAAACAGGTAACTTTTTAACGAAGCACGGGTATGGAGTTCCTCATAGGCTTTCCGGAAACATTCCAGCGCCTCATTCATCTGAAACAGACTTGCATATGCGCATCCCATATTATTGTAAATGCACCCGATAAACTGATGGCCCATGGAAGTGCCCTTCGCCTCTTTCATTGTCTGCTGGTATACACGAATTGCATTGATATATTTTTCATGTTCTACCAGATAATCACCTTTGAGCTTCTTTCTCACTATTTCCGGCTGCTCTTCAAAACGTTTCAGCCGTTCATTCATCTCACGAAACTGATCATGAGAGAGATAGTTGATCTCTTTAAAGATTGGCACGATAAATTCACCAATACTTTTTTTCTCCTCCAGAAGTAATGACAGTTTCTGATACAATCTCCGAAGATGGAGCTCCTCTTTCAGCCACTGCAGCAATTCTTCGTTAATGATCGTTTCATCCAGCAGATAAATATTGTTATACAGATAGTAGCAAAGCTCTTCAATAGAGTATATGTTCGTACTGATATTTGTGATATAATACGGATTTCTGGCCCGTTTTACCTGACATAATATGTAACCACTCATATTTTACGCCTCCCCCATGGTTTCATGCCACACCTTGTGGGTGGCCGGGAACATCTCTCCGAACCCAAGATCTTCTGCCGTGATCTGACAGGTCACCGGGGAATCATACTCCAGCTTCAGGTGAATCCTTGTTGTTTTTCTCGGACGTTTGGGAAGCCCGGACAATTTCATGGTATATCGGTTTCTTTTTCCTTCTTCCATGGAACTCACCACAAATACCAGCTCATCCGTTTCATCGAGAATCAGTTCACATTCTTTCTCCGCTTCATACCAGTTGACGCCCGCTACGATCAGCGGGTAATAGGCAGGCGAGCCGCTGATGATCATCTCCATGCCGATATTATAACGCACCAGGTCATTTCCGAGAAACAGATACCCTTTGAGCATCCTCTCTTCTACTTTTTCTTTCGCGCCAAAACAGGCACCTTTGGCAAACAGATTATTTCCTCCAAAAATATGGCGCTGATGCTTTGCCAGAAGCCTGAGCGTATTCCCGGCCCAGGACTGATCAAAACCTTCTCCCACCAGGTATGCACTGGAATAAATCTCAGTCCCTGTCACTTCAGAAACCAGGTGTCCGAAATCTCTGTCCCTGTCCATCGGCTTTGTCCCCAGATGCGCTCTTGCCCCCCGCTTTACCGTCACTGTGGCCGGCTTTGTTTTCCGGCTGATCGAAAGGCTTGAAAAGGTAACCTCATCTCCTTCGAAAGTAAACAGTGCCACCTTCCTGCTCCACAGCTCCGGTTTCTGATACAGCGTATGATAATAAAAGCTTTCGTCATATTCCTGCAGATATGCCCTGCCTCTCGAAATTCCAAGAAGATTGTACGCATAGCGCACATTTTCCACAAAAGGTCGTGTCAGACGCCGTGTGGTAATCATGATGCCCGCAATCTGCAGCTCCGGATGATCAATCCCCACGCTTTTCAGCACTTCCCCAAGATAGATACAAAGCAGTTCTCCGGGCGTGTATTCTTTGCTCTCTATCGTACAGGAATGCGATCCGATACAGATTTCATAAACCCGATCCAGCAGAATTCCGTTCTGATCCTGGGCAAACTTTTCAGCAGAAGAACCTGCATGCCATTCTTCATGATCCAGCGCTCTTGAGAGTCTGGTTGGAATCAGCAGCGTATCTGTTCCAGCCTTTTCCGGAAGAGAAACTGCATCCTTTGCATTTCTGTCATAGCAGCAGAGCTGCGAATAATTCTCTCCAAAATCGAAACCAAGTATCAAATTCTTCAGTTCCATTGTATTTTCCCTCCTGCTACAGCATGGAGAAACAGCTATGCACCAGGGCATCCTGCTGCAGATACAATCTGGCAGCCTGGGCTGTCTTCTCCTCGTTTCCTATGGTTTTCGCGGCCAGTATTTTATTCAGCAGCTGGTACCTGGTCCTTCCATCCCCCTGGCTGATTGTCATGCAGATGGTTTTCTGAGGGTATTCCCTGCTGTCATTTTTGCTCTCAACGGTCAGATAGTAATCCAGTTTTTCCCCGTAAAACAGTATAAATTCTTTTACAAAGAGTCCCTGGTACATATTTTGCATCGGCTCACTTTTCCATTTGCCATTCGTGCCAAGCCGGTAATGAATCATCACTTTTGCGTCGGAAGAAAGCCGCTCCTCCACAAAAATTCTGTCATCTATCTGATATGCTTCTGTAAGATACACCGGAAGTTTTTGATAGAAAGAAAAACGCAGTCCCTTCTGATGGAATTCCTGCAGAAAACCGCCCGCGTACCGCACCTGTTTTTCGGAGAGTTCCTTTCTTCCGGAATAATATTTCAACAGTGCAAGGCGGCAGATTTCATCCAGTTTCCATTCTCTCTCGTAGATTCGCTCCAGATATTCAAACATCTTATCCGAAACCCCATAATCCTCCATAAAATATCCGATCGAGATGTAGGTAAAATAGGCCAGAATTACGGTTTCACGCCCTGTCTGCATGATATAGCTTTCCAATATCTTCTGATCCTGTTTCGGATATACCCTGACAAACATTGCCCACGTCAGTATCCGTTCCTCCAGCTTATCGCTCTCCATCTGAAATCCTTTTACTTTCTCCCAGAGATGACACATCTTCTCCATGGGTCCAACATAATAATCCCGCAGATAGCAGAGCAAAATTTCATCATACAATCCCTGTTCGAACACGTAGGAAGCCAGATACAAAAGTTCCTCTTCCTCTGCCAGTTCCCGGATCAGAATCATATGGCTTGCCAGACGCAAAAGACAGTCTGATGGCACCTTCTCATATCCGAATTTTTCCGCCAGTTCAAAAGCGCGTTCATACATTCCATGATCAACAAGGAGCTGTATCGTAGCTGCCTTATCCACTCTGGCATATTCCTGATCCTCCAGTGTATAGACAGCCGCTTCCACAGCTTCTTCCCGTTCATTGGCCAGATAATACTCCAGCAGTTTTTTCTCGACCATGCACCGGTATTCTTTTGTGAATTCCTCCCTGGCTGCAGCCTGCTGATACCACGAAAGAGTTGCTGCTGTAATCTCAATCCGGGAAGGCCGTTCATGACACAGATATAAAAGCAAGCCGGGATGATCCACCTGATATTCTCCGCAGGATCTGGCCATCTCACGCCACTCCAGAAGCGGCTCCATCGTATATTCAACGGTTGTTGCAAATCTTCTTCGCTTCTCATCTTCCAGCATAATCCGTGCATCCGGACTGTAAATCCGGACATAGGCCACCTGATCGTTTACCGGATAACATGCTTCTCTTTCCATGGCATTATGGCACACAACTACCTGACGAATATTCTTATCATGACATGTGATTTTTCGTGTAAAGAGAACTTCCGCAATGGCTTTTGCTGTTTTGGGATCTTCCGGCTTTTCCAGAAATTCCCGATAAATCAGCGCGTAATTATCGTTCATCCGACCTTTTAAAACCTGCTCAGACGCAAATTGACACATGACACGGCGATAGCTCTCATACGTAGCCTCATCCTTTTCCTTATTGCGGATTACATTTGCATAGACAAACGCTTTTTTCCTGCTGGAAAGCGTATTGCTGTAGGAAAAATACATGCGGATCACCTGCGGAAGAATTCCGTCAAACTCCTCGCCCATCGTCTCGATATAATACTCATACAGCCGTGTAATTCTTATGTTGTGCTCCACAGCCAGCGCATACCAGCGGAAATATTCTCCGCGGGTCGGATGACCTTTCATAATGAGTTTGCAGATTGCCTCCAGTACTTCATCCGATGGAAACTGTTCATATCCCCTGCCAAGGAACTGGTATACTGCCTCATCAAACGTTTTCAGATGCTCCGTCAGATAAGCTGCTCTTTTTAAAAGTTCCTCAGTCAACAGACGTTCTCTCTGCGTAAACCGGAGTACCTGGATCATGAAACCAGACATTCTCCGAAGCTGCCCCTCCTGGCGCAGCAGTATCTTGGCCGCCCACAGATAAAGCAGCGGACTGGTACAGCCCATCTCGTAGCATTGCTCCATCGCATACAGCCATCTTGTGAGAGATTCTTTTTGGCTATCGTCAATCTCGCTCAGAATTTGCAGCAAAATCGGACTGTTCGGTTCCTTCCGGAAAAATCCCTGCATTTCACTGATCAGTTCTGCGCGGCTGATCTTTCGTACACCTGCCCTGGTTGCCAGATACAGGTAAATTCCCTGCTCCACGCCATTGGAAAGCGGAATCTGGAGATCACGTATTCTTTGCAGAACTTCCCCGGTTTTTGTCTCCTCTTCATTCGTTTCGTAAAGATAGGCCTCCCAGAACAAAACAGTAAGGGTACTTCCGGTGATCCGCCGCAAAGCCTGAACCTGCTTCCAGGAATTCTCATACCAGGTACGGTAATCCGTCTTGTGAACAGCAAGGTCCAGATAACCTCTTGTCAGTGACGCCATGATACGGTCTTCCTCCAGATGCGCCGGTCTGCTCTTGACCCCGCAAAGGGAAGCCTCAACCTCAAATGTCAGCTGCTGGTGCACACTATGGATGATAATTTTTCCGTAATGACGGCCGGCATTCAGTTTTTCTTTCTGAATAATATATTCCAGACCATACACGCTTCCGATAAAATCTTCTGAAGTTACAACCGTCTTTCCCACTTCCAGAAAGTCACCCACAACTTCGATTTCCATACGGACATAACCCCAGGTATTCTTGTACAGATACAGGGTGTCTTTCTGTGAAGTTTCTATGCCATACACCTGTTTTTTCTGTTTGTCAAGTGTCAGCTCTACAGGCTCTTTTTTCCCCGCTGACACAAGAAACTCCTCCAGATGCTGATAAGTCACAGGATTTTGAGCCATCCCCTTATACAGCGACAAATATTGCCTGTTATTTCCTCCGAGCAGTTTTCTGAAACCCGGTTTTGTAAAAAGCCCGAAGGCTTCCCGAAAATTCTTTCCTGCCAGGCGCGTGAATTCTTCCAGTGTCTCTACCTCGCCGATGGAACTGCTCATCTGTTCTTCCATCACGCGTACAGTCACCGGAATCTGTCGTTCCTCAATACTGCTGCTGATTGTGATGGTTCCTTTCACCACATCGCCGGCTGCAAGTCCGGTAATATCCACTCCATACTCAATTGTACTGACAGTACCGGAAAAACGATCCTTTGCAAGAATCACTCTCTGATGATCTGTAGTAACATATCCTTTTATTTTTCTCCCGTCCTCTGCACCGATGCCAAGTTCTCCGCGGTAATTGTGCCCCTCAACCAGAGCAAGCGAAATCTCTGCGGCAGAAAGGAGCAGATGCGGAACTTCATATTCGAATCTTCCGTTTACCAATTGTTCCAATCTTCTCTTCAATGTGTTCACCTTATTGCCTTTTTGGGAAATTTATCTATCCTCGTATCTGTTTTCTCACAACTATACGGTACGATTATAAACCATGCTGTCAAAGAATGCAACTTTCCGGCGGACCGTCTCACGAATAGTCGAACAATGAAAACTGGTTGCTCTCCGGAATGTCTCCAAACACACCCAGATCATCCATAAAATCAATGACCGATTTGCTGACTTTTGTGCGGTCTCTGAAATCATCCTTCGAAAGGAATTTTCCATCTCTGGCTGCCAGCACCACTGCATCAGCCGCTTTATCCCCAAGACCTTCGATCGAATCCAGTGCCGGCATCAAATGTTTCTCATCCACCACCTGGAAACGGTGTGCCGAAGCCGTATACAAATCCACCGGAACAAAATCAAATCCACGGGCATACATTTCCTGGACAATCTTCATGTCTTTCATAGTATCCTGCTCTTTCTTGGAGAGGGTATCTTTCCTTTTCTCATAATCCCGCATATAGTATTCCAGGCGTTCTCTTCCCATACACATCAACTCATAGGAAAAAGCAGAAGCACGAATGGAAAAATAAGCTGCATAATAGGCCAGCGGCTCGAAAATCTTGTAGTATGCAATCCGGTAAGCCATCATAACATAGGCAGCTGCATGCGCTTTCGGGAACATATACTTGATTTTTTTGCAGGACCAGATGTACCAGTCCGGAACATTATGCGCTTTCATCTCCTCTTCCCATTCCGGCTTTAGTCCCTTTCCCTTACGGACGCTTTCCATAATGGTAAAAGACTGCTCACTTTCAAGTCCTTTATCGATCAGGTAAATCATAATATCATCACGGGTACAGATCGCCGTAGAAATGGTTGCTTTTCCCTCCTCAATCAGTGTCTGGGCATTTCCGAGCCATACATCGGTTCCGTGAGACAGTCCGGATATCCGGATCAAATCCGAAAAAGACTGCGGCTTGGTATCCAGAAGCATCTGAATAACAAAATCGGTGCCAAACTCCGGAACACCAAGGCAGCCCAACGGGCATCCACCAATATCTTCCGGCTTGATTCCCAGCGCCTCTGTGCTCTTAAACAGTGACATGACTTCCGGATTGTCCAGCGGAATCGTCTGTGCATCCAGACCGGTGATATCTTCCAGCATACGGATCATGGTCGGATCATCGTGTCCCAGAATGTCCAGTTTCAGAAGGTTGGAATCAATCGAATGATAATCAAAATGCGTCGTGACAATATCCGTAGTCATATCATTGGCAGGATGCTGTACCGGCGTAAAGGAATTAATATCCTCGCCGAACGGAAGGACAATAATTCCTCCCGGATGCTGTCCGGTTGTTCGCCGGATTCCGGTACATCCTTCCACAATCCGGTCGATCTCACAATTTCGTTTGTGCTGCCCCCGCTCTTCATAGTAATTTTTCACATAACCAAATGCCGTTTTATCCGCCAGCGTACCAATGGTTCCGGCCCGGAATGTCTGCCCGGCTCCAAAGATTACCTCTGTGTACTTGTGAGCTTTACTCTGATAATCTCCGGAAAAGTTCAGGTCGATATCCGGTTCCTTATTTCCCTTAAACCCAAGGAAAGTCTCAAAAGGAATATCAAATCCCGCCTTTTTCAGCGGTGCTCCGCAATTGGGGCAAACGGCATCCGGCATATCGCAGCCCGCCCTTCCCACATATTCCTTTACACGGGGAGAATCAAATTCACTGTAGTGGCACTTCTCGCAGTAATAGTGGGGACTGAGCGGATTTACCTCTGTGATACCAGCCATGGTAGCCACAAACGAGGAGCCAACGGAGCCCCGGGAGCCCACCAGATAGCCGTCCTCATTGGACTTCCATACCAGCTTCTGCGCTATGATATACATCACCGCATATCCATTGGAAATAATGGAATTCAGTTCCCGCTCCAGTCTGTTGGATACGATCTCCGGCAGTTCTTCTCCGTAGATTTCATGAGCTCTGTCATAACAGATTCTCCGAAGTGTTTTGTCCGAATCCTCAATCACCGGAGGAAATTTTCCGGCACGAATGGGAGATATTTTTTCTACCATATCAGCAATTTTCTGCGGATTGGAAATCACCACCTGTTCCGCAGTTTCACTGCCAAGGTAGGAAAACTCCTCCAGCATCTCTTCTGTTGTGCGCAGGTACAGCGGTGCCTGCTGGTCGGCATCATCAAAGCCTTTTCCTGCCATGATAATCCGACGGTAAATCTCATCCTCAGGATCCATAAAATGCACATCGCAGGTTGCAACCACCGGTTTTTTAAACTGTTCTCCAAGCTTTACGATCTTTTTATTGATCTCGATCAGGTCTTCTTCACTGTTGACTGCGGATACATCCTCGCTGTTGATCATAAAGGCATTGTTTCCCAGGGGCTGGATCTCCAGATAGTCATAAAATTCAACCAGACGGGCAATTTCCGAGTCCGGTTCGCCCCGAAGAAGCGCCTGATACAGTTCTCCTGCTTCGCAGGCTGAGCCGATCATCAACCCCTCCTGATACTTCAGATAAATACTTTTCGGCAGCCTTGGGCGCCGATTGTAATACTTCAGATGGGACTCAGAGACCAGACGATACAAATTCACCCTTCCGGTCTCATTTTTTGCCAGAATAATCGCATGATATGTGGGAAGTTTGCGAATTGCATCCTCAGATACCTTACCCTCAATATTCAGTGCATCCAGCGTGAAGATTTCTCTCTCCTCCAGCATTTTTATAAACCTGATAAAAATCTCCGCTGTACATCCCGCATCATCCACTGCTCTGTGGTGGTTCTCCAGAGACACACCCACAGCCTTGGCTACAGTATCCAGTTTAAACCGGTTCAGTCCCGGCAGCAAAAAACGGGCCATCGCCACAGTATCCGCAATGGTAAATTCCCTCTCAATGCCAAGAAGTGAACAATTATGCTCGATAAAGCTCATATCAAAAGAAGCGTTGTGAGCCACCATCACTGCTCCCTCACAGAATTCCATGAATTCCGGCAGTACCGTCTCAATATCCGGTGCATCAAGCACCATATTGTCATTGATTCCTGTCAGATTTTCAATGCGGAACGGAATAGGCACTTTCGGATTCACAAACGTGGAGAATGTTTTCACAATCACCCCGTTTTCCACTCGGACCGCACCAATCTCAATAATTTTATTCACAATCGATGAAAAACCAGTGGTTTCGATATCGAATACAACAAAATCCCCGTGTATACTCTGTCCTTTACTGTTGACTACCACATCCTTCTGATCATCAACCAGATAGGCTTCCATTCCATAAATCACCTTGAATGGAGCAGATACCTTCTTTAGTTCCTCCTTCGTCGCTTCCGGATGCTCCTGCTGATATTTCTTTCGGTAGGCGCCATCAATATCTTCCATGGCATGATTTGCCTCGGGAAATGACTGAACCACGCCGTGATCTGTGATGGCGATTGCCGGATGACCCCATTCATACGCTCGCTTCACCAGTTTCGCCGCATCCGTCACACCATCCATATCGCTCATTTTGGTGTGGCAATGCAGTTCCACCCGTTTCATCGGGCTGGTATCCCTTCTCCCGATACGGAAATCGTTAATCTTTTTGATTCCCCAGACTGACATAACGGTCAGGTCATGATCAAAAGAATCCACCGTTGTCTTTCCCTTAACTTTCACAAACGCCCCCGGTTTGATAGCCGCCTTCATGTCCGGCACTTCTGCATTTGACACAAACAGCTTCACAGAAATCGTGTCCGTAAAATCAGTAATCGTGAACATGAAAATTGTCCGCTCATTTCGGATTTCCTTGGTATCTACACTCTGGATCTTTCCACGGATTACTACATCCCCGATCTCATCGCCGATGGCAAGAATCTCTACACTCTCTTCCTCAAAATCACGTCCATAGATTACATCCGGGTTGGAAGATTTTCTCGGCTGATCCTCCATCCGTTTCCCGAATCCGCCTTTGCTTCCTCTGCCGTTTTTCCAGCTTCCTTTTGCACCGGAAAGAGTTGACTGTGCATTCTGCGGTATCCCCTCTGCTACCTTTGTCGTTTTTCCTTCCGTTTTCGCATTCTGCCCTGTGGAATCTGTTCGCTTTTCCTGTCGTTTTTCCTGCCGTCTTTTCTCTTCCAGCTGTTCCCCCAGGTGCGTTCTGGAAAGAACATGCCTCACTTCCTCCTGGAGCTTCAATTCGGAGTTTTTCATCGCTTTGCTTTCGCCTTCCATTTTCCAGAGCTCCGTTTCGATCTTCAAATCAAAACCGCATCGCTCACAGAAAATTTTCTCCAGAATCCGAACCAGCTCACCCTCTTTCTCCCTGGCAATCACAGAATCGACCAGTACCAGATGCATCGTGTTCGTCTCCGGAAAGGTGATCGTGGATGTCTGAAACAGGTTATATAAAAAGACGCTGTAGTTTTTCAGTTCCAGAAGAATACTGCTGTGATACACCTCCAGCAAATTTTCCGGTGTATACTGCCTGGAAAGATAAAAGCGCTCAATGATTTTGATCTGCAGCGGAACCTCTCCAAACAGCTGCTCTTTAATCTCCTTTTCCAGCTGATAGATATATTTTTTATGAATCCACTGATGGCTGACCAGATAGATACGGAGAAGATCCCTCTTCCTGTTGATCGCAACACGGGATATCTCCACACTCTCCAGCAGCTCTGACAGTTCTCCCTCCACATTTAATTTCGGAAAAACTTCCTGAAAACTTTTTTCTGTCATATCGCTTTCCTTTCCTGCAGATTCACCACACCGTCCTCCTATTTCATCCAGTGATCCAGCTCTTCCTTCAATGTATCCAGCAGGGTATCTTCCGGCACTTTCTTTACGATCTCTCCTTTTTTGATCAGGAGTCCGACGCCCTTGCCTCCCGCTATGCCAAGGTCTGCCTCTTTTGCCTCTCCCGGGCCATTGACTACGCAGCCCATTACCGCAACTTTGATGTCCAGCGGATACTGCTGAACCAGAGTTTCCACCTGGTTTGCCAGATTGATCAGATCAATCTGCGTACGGCCGCACGTAGGGCAGGAAACAACCTCAATTCCTCCCTTTTTAAGACCAAGTGTTTTCAGAATTCGTTTTGCAGACTTTACCTCCTCCAGCGGATCTCCTGTGAGAGACACACGGATGGTATCACCGATTCCCTGATACAGGATAATACCAAGACCCACCGCTGATTTGATATTGCCCGCATACAGCGTTCCTGCTTCCGTAATCCCCACATGCAGTGGATGGTCCGTCTGTGACGCAATCAGTTCATGAGCTTTCGCACACATCATGACATCGGACGATTTGATACTGATGACCAGATTATCATATCCCAGATCTTCTATGATCTTCACCTTATCCAGCGCACTCTCCACCAGGCCCTCGGCAGTTACACCATGATATTTTTCCACCAGTTCCTTTTCCAGCGACCCGCTGTTTACTCCTACACGGATCGGAATCTGCATATCGCGCGCCGTATCCGTCACTGCCCGGATCCGGTCAATACTCCCGATATTACCGGGATTGATTCTGATTTTATCTGCACCGTTTTCCATTGCCGCAATGGCCAGCCTGTAATCAAAATGGATATCTGCTACCAGAGGAATGGAAATCTCCTTTTTAATCTCCCGAAGCGCGCAGGCTGCTTCCATGGTAGGAACTGCGCAGCGGATAATTTCGCAGCCGGCTGCTTCCAGCGCATGAATCTGCGCTATCGTAGCCTTAACATCCTCCGTCTTCGTATTTGTCATAGACTGAATTAAAACAGGATTTCCCCCGCCGATCACCTGAGTCCCCATTTTCACGATTTTTGTATGATCTCTGTACATCTGCCAATCCCTCCATTTTCTCTTGATCTATCCCTTTATAAATTCACTTATCATTGTTTGATTGCCTTATATGGGCAAAACCACCCATTATCAGTATCATACCACAAAACTTCTCATTTTGCGACCGTTCCTTTCAATACAGTTTCGCTGCGTTTTGAAGGTGGATAAGCGCGTCTGCATACGAGATCTATTTTCTGCACAGCGTCCGTTATGGTCTGAACAGTAACTTCGCTGCAGAAAATTGTATAATTCCGGCATTTGTTAACTTGTCATCAGGGTTTTGTCATTGTATAATAAAAAAGACAGCTATTTTGAAAAACAACAACTGATCTCATAGCTGCAAACAAAGCAGTTTTCCACAGAAAGGAACTAACATGAGTTTTGAAGATGATTTGAAAGATGTAGGCGACAGTATCGGCCGACTGGTAGACAATGCTGTCAATTCGCAGAACTTTCAGGAATTAAATCAAAAAATAACAGATACGATTAACCAGTTTGTATATCCCAACCGTCAGGGACCCTATCGGGCCAACGGCGATTCTTCCTATCATCCGGGCAGTTCCTACAGTTCTTCCCGTTATGCGAACGATACGAAGAATACGCCCCCGCCAAAATCCAATGGGAACAGCGCAACTGCCCCCAAACCTCGTCCGAATCAGTGGTTGTCTATGCGAATGCAAAACAGAGAGCGTTTCATGATTTCATCGGATCTCTCCTTTACCGGTGGTTTTCAGATTGCAGCCGGCGGACTTCTCTCCGGAGTTTTCGGTCTTTCCGCGCTCGGTATTCTAATAGCCCTGTTTGAGACCGGTTTCGAAATAGCACTTTTGGTCACATTGCTCATCTGCGCCAGCCTGATCGGTACCGGCGGGTTCCTGATCAGAAAAGGAAAGAAAAACCGGAACCTGATCCGCCATTTCCGGCAGATCTGCAGCATTCTTGGTTCGAGAGAGTATATCTCTGTCAAAGAGTTGTCTGACCGGCTCCATCTTCCGCAAAAAGAACTGTGCACGGAGCTTTCCCGGATGATTGACAAATCCATGTTCCGTCAGGGACATCTCGACAAAGACAATACCTGTCTGATGGTTACCAATAATTGTTATCATCAATACCGGGAACTTCTGGAACGTCAATACCGGCAGCAGCTGGAGCAGGAACAAAAGCAAAAGGAACTGGAGGCATCCGGCCTTACCCCGGAATATCAGGAAATGCTTTCCGAATGTGAAAAATACATTCACAAAATCCATCAGTGCAACGAAGACCTTCCCGGTGAAGTGATCTCCGCGAAACTTAACCGTCTGGAGCTGGTTGTGACACGGATTCTGGACGAAGCAAAAAAACGTCCGAAGGAAGTCACACAACTTCGGAAATTTATGGATTACTATATGCCGACAACCTGGAAGCTTCTGGATTCTTACCGTAGCTTTGAAAGGGAACCAATCCAGAGTGAAAATATTCTCAAAACCAAACAGGAAATTGAGAAAACACTCGATACCATCAATGAAGCTTTCGAAAAGCTCCTCAATGACCTGTTCCAGACAACCGCGTGGGACATTTCCTCAGATATCTCTGTCCTGGAATCCATGCTTGCACAGGAAGGTCTGACAGATAAAGGTATGAACGGACTTCATTTACAATAACCAAGACTGTACGTCGAAAAGGAGAAGCATCATGAGTGAAGATTTGAATGTATTAACCGAAACACCAACTTTAAGTTTTGGCATTCCGGAGCCGGAACCGGTTCGCCCCGCTGTTCAGCCAAAATCCGAAGTTCTGGATGATTCCGTACTCTCTGCAGAACAGAAGCAGATGGTTGACAGCTTTGTATCTCAGATTGATTTGACCAATACCAACGGAATTCTCCAGTATGGTTCCGGTGCTCAGAAGAAAATGGCCGATTTTTCAGAGAAAACACTTGAAAATGTCAGATCAAAAGACCTCGGAGAAGTGGGAGATCTGCTTTCTTCTGTTGTGACGGAACTGAAGTCGTTCGATGCTGAGGAGGAGAAAGGACCTTTTTCCTTTTTCCGGAAAAGTTCGAGCAAACTCAACGCAATGAAAGCGAAATACGACAAAGCGGAAGTCAATGTCAATAAAATCTGTGATGTACTGGAAGGGCATCAGCGTCAGCTGCTCAAAGACATTGCACTTCTGGATCAGATGTATGCTCAGAATCTGAATTATTTCAAAGAGCTCACGATGTATATCCTGGCTGGAAAGAAAAAACTGGAGCAGGTGCGTTCCACTGAACTTTTGGATCTGCAGCGCAAAGCAGAGCAGACCGGCCTGGCCGAGGACGCTCAGGCTGCAAAAGATCTGGAAGATCTGTGCACGCGTTTCGAGAAAAAACTGTATGATCTGGAACTGACCCGTATGGTTTCGATTCAGACAGCACCGCAGATTCGTATGATTCAGAACAGCGATTCTGTGATGGCAGAAAAGATCCAGTCTACCATTGTGAATACCATTCCACTCTGGAAGAATCAGATGGTCATTGCACTTGGCATCCATCATTCCACAGAGGCCGCAAAAGCGCAGCGGCAGGTAACCGATATGACCAATGAACTGCTGAAAAAGAATGCTGCAAATCTGAAAACTGCCACCATTGAAACTGCAAAAGAATCGGAACGCGGTATTGTTGATCTGGAAACCCTCAAATCCACGAATCAGACGCTGATTTCCACGCTGGACGAAGTAATGAAGATCCAGCAGGACGGCCGTGAAAAGAGACGTGCAGCGGAAGCAGAACTGGTACAGCTGGAAAATGAGATTAAAAACAAAATGCTGGAAATCGCCAGCAGCGGAAACCGTCAGGCAGGTGCCTGAATAATCATGCAGGAGGCTAACCATTCATTGGTTTGCCTCCTGCTTTTTTATTTTCTCCGATATGTGGTGAAATAGAATTCGATATCAAAACAGGTCTGTTCTTCCCCCTCTTCCACCAGTTCCCACTCCGGGGATTGATCCAGATCCGGAAAAAAAGTGTCCGCCTGATATTCCATATCAATCCTGGTGACCAATGCCGTATCACAGTAAGGAAGGAGCATCTGATAGATTTCACCGCCTCCTGCCACGTAAATATCCTCATCCGGATAAGACTGCAGTGTTTTTAAAAGCTCCTCTTTACTGTGTACCGTCACAGCTCCGCGCATGCGAAACTCGGGATCACGGCTTAAAATAATCGTTGTCCTTCCCTTCAGAGGCTGACCTGCCGGAAGTGTTTCCAGCGTTTTTCTTCCCATGACAACCACTTTTCCCATTGTTGTCTCACGGAAAAAACGCATGTCAGACGGGATAGTCACGAGCATCCTTCCCTGATAGCCAATCCCCCAGTTCCTGTCTGCACTTAAAATTGCTTTCATTTACAGATCTCCTTTCAAATTCAGATCCATGCTCCCGGAACGAAATCCTTCCAGATCCAGTGTGACATAGGGAAACCCCAGTTCATGCAATCGATTTGCAATCTCCTTACTTCGCTCCAGGACATAACCCATCTGTTCTTTCTCCACCTCAATTCGAACCAGATCCCCGTGTACCCTCAGCCGAATGTTACACTCCGCTCCAAACTGTTCATGCAGCCATTCCTCCCCCTGTGAAATTCGCTCGAGCAGTTCATAATCCAGTTGACTTCCATAGGGTAATCTGGTGGCCATACACGGAGCGGAAGGACGGTGCGCTACTGAAATCCCATAATCCGCAGCGAACTGCTTCACCTCGGCTTTTGTCACATGACATGCTGCCAGCGGACTGAGAATCCCCAGCTCTCTCAGTGCACGAATTCCGGGGCGATAGACATGAAGATCATCCTCATTGGTTCCATCCAGAATCCTGTGCACATCCTGCTTCTCTGCAAATTCCATCAGCTTTTCAAACAAATGATGTTTGCAGAGATAACAGCGATTTTCCGGATTGCTGCGGATTGCTTCCATTTCCAACTCATCAACTGTAAGAATCTGATGAATCGCCTGCATTTCATCGGCCACTTTTTGGGCGATATCCAGATCACAGGGTGGATGAAGTCTGGTCTGGAATGTCACCGCATAAACCTTTTTTCCATGGCGTTTTGTTGCATCCACAGCAAGCCGCAGCAAAAGACTGCTGTCTACCCCTCCTGAAAAAGCCAGAACAAGATCTTCCGAAGACAGTTCTTCCATATACTTCAAAAGCTGCTCTTTTTTGTTCTCTAACTGCATCTGAACGCATCTCCTCTCTTACAAACAACTCCAAAAAATCCATCGGCAGAAACGATCCTTCTACTGCCGATGGATTTTAAAAACTATTTTATAACGATACAACGAACTGATTACAATGCGCTCCAGGTAGGATCCGGTCCATACTCTCCGCCAGTCCACTGATATCTGGTCGGATTACTCATCGGGCAGTCAAGATTGTCGCCGACTTTCACTGTCGTACCGCGGCTGACATTCTGGTAAATCCATTTTGCGTCACATGCCGCCAGACGAACACAGCCATGGGACTGCGGCGTTCCAAGTGCGTTGAACGCGCTTCTTGACACATGATTCAGATCTTCGGTATCGCTTGCAACACCGTGGAAATAAACAGCTCCGTAAATCTGGGATACATAAGATGCCCAGCAAACATAGGAGTTATTCTCACCAACCATCTTCTTTTTCGTCACCTGCCATCCAATGGAATAGGTACCTGCTTCTGTGTTGCTGATCGGATTTCCAACAGAACACAGCATTGATTTGATCGGCGTATCATATTTCTTCGTTTCACTGTTGTATCCATAGATCGTGGTAATGCCCTTCTTCCGGTCAACCGTTATGTATTTCGAACTCGGATTGAAGATAGCAGTCACGTCATTTGACAGGGTACCGTCCTCATTGCGATAGCGGCGATATCCGTCTATATACACCCAGCCTACAACCGTCTTACGGCCATTGGAGTCAAAATGATAAGTCTTACCATCAATGGTAACAGTGATATCATGGTATCTGCCTCCCCAGCTCTGGAAATAGTAGTCATAACCATCGATGGTCAGCCACTGATCATGGTACATGCCGCCCCAGCTCTTGAAATAGTACCACTCATTATCATACTGAGCCCATTCGGAAGCATACATGCCGCCCCAGCTCTTGAAGAAATACCAGTTCCCGTCATATTTCAGCCATTCTCTGGAGAGCATTTTTCCATTTTCTCCCAGATAATACCAGACATTATCATACTTAAGCCATTCATTCTCAATCCGGGTACCATCCTCACGGAAATAATACCAGGTGGAATTTACCTCGGCCCACTCATTGGCACATCTCTCACCGGAAGATTTGAAATAATAATATTTTCCATCCAGCTGCAGCCACTCGTTGGCATACATCACACCATCGGCTTTGAAATAGTACCACTTGCCGTTTTCATTAAACCATTCATTTGCATAGAAAGAATAGTCTTCTTTGACACGATAGCGAACATTATCTACTGACAGCCACTCGTTTCTGTAGGCGCCGCCCCAGCTGTGAAGATAGTACTTCTGATTCTGATAGGTATACCAGGTATCGTGAAGCATTCCTCCCCAACTCTCGAAGAAATATCTGCATCCGTCGTAATCGAGGGTTTCATTCTCCATCCTTCCGTCTTCGTGCAGCCAATACCATACATTATCATATTTGTACCAGCAATTGCATCTTGCACCGCCCCAGCTCTCAAAGGTGTACCAGTTGCCATCAATCTCCATCCAGCCGCCCTTTTTCTGATTGCCGGTCTGCATCTGTCCGTTATCCGACGAGAGATAATAGAGACATCCATCTACCTTCTGCCATTCCGTCAGCAGATGACCATCACTAACATCTACGAGGTACCAGGCATCACTCAGCTTCAGCCAGCGTACTTCGTCTTCTTCCCGTTCGTACTCGGAATTATTCCCGCGGGAGACAACTCCGTTCTCGACATAATAAATCTTTGTGCCGTCTTTCTTTTCCAGAGTGACAAATCCGGTCTTCGTCTGACGCTTTCCATCCTCACGAAACAGAAGAAGTTCTCCATCTATTTCCACAACTGTATTTTTTACACAGTTGCCTTCCGAATCGGCATAATACTGATCCCCTCCGACCGTTACCAGCTCCCCACTGGCCCGCTCCGGTTTGTAAAGCTTGCCATTCTCAGCCAGCCCGATCACCTGAGATCCCAGATCATCCGTGGATGGATCTTCGCCCTGTGTCTCAAAATAATAAATCGAAGTCTGGCCATCCTTATCGGTAACTTCAGCTTCGCCGGTTACCATGAAGCCTTCTTCATCAAAATAATATGTCTTTCCATCAATTGTCTGTAACCCCTTGGCAGCAACCGGAAGGCCATCTTCCATCACAACATACTGATAAGCTGTTGTTCCATCCTGCTCAACCGCTACCCACTCTGCCTGCTTTTCCTCCTCTGCCTCACTGCTGGTGGAAGTGCCCGTCTGAACTTGGGGCATCTGAGATGCCAATACTCCTACCGGAGCCACACAGATCGAAAGACCGAGTATCACAGCAGCCAGAAACTTTCTCTTCATGCTTACTCATCCTCCCATGTTTTTACTCTTTCACTCTTTATACCTTACTACATTTTCCAAACCATTTCAAGCAAATCAGCAACAAAATACTTTACAATTTTCTTATGAGAAATCAGGTTTTCTTAAGCATTTTCCTCTTCTTGTTCCGGTTTCCTGTTCGTTTCGCCGGATCACTGCCCCTTGGCGGTGCCGTAAATGTCTCCCTGAAGTTTCTCAATCGTTGCCGCAAAATCAGGAACCAGCATTTCTCCTTTTGTAGTGAACATACCGTCATACGGAACACGGCTTGTCACACGCTCATATGACAGAATGGTAGGTAATTCTCCAATCAGTGTCAGAAGTGTGGACTGGTCAATATTGTGCGTCACTTTCGGAAGAATATTTTCCACCATCGTATTCAGTTCGCCAACACTGAGCGTTGTCGCCTTTTCCAGTATCTTGCCAAGCACAATTCTCTGACGTTCTGTTCTCTGATAATCAGCATTTCCCACATAACGGATCCTCGCATAGGCAACTGCCTGATATCCATCCATATGGCACATTCCAGAGCCACTGAAATGATGTCCGGAAGAGGACACATTCCGCAGGCCGCACATTTCATCGATGTACCCGTTTGCCACTCTGGCTTCCTCTGCACTGATTTCGATATCGACCCCACCGACCAGATCTACGATATCAATCATTGCATCAAAATCCACACTGGCATAATTATCGATCGGAATCTTGTAATTATCTTCTATAGTCCGAACCAGCAGAGGACCGCCTCCGTATGCACAGGCCGCATTCAGTTTTTTCACACCCACATCCGGTATCATAGCATACAGGTCACGCATGAAGGAAGTCATAATCAGCTTCCCCGTATCTTTATTGATGGAAACCAGAATCATGGAATCTGAATTTCCATACCAGGTTTTATCTCTCCGATCCACACCGATCAGAAGGATATTGTAAACATTGCTGTTGTTCGGCAGGGAAAAATCCTTGGTAGACTCATACGCTTCGGCCTGCAGTGACTGCAGCTCATCATCGCTGAGTCCTGTGCTTTCTGTCTCAATATTCTGGTTGATGGAAATTTCACTGTCTTTCACAAAATTACTTTTTCCATAATAATGATTCAGTACCGCATAAACACCTACCAGCAGAATAAAAATCACCATAAGTATGATCGTCAGAACATTGGTCCAGCTGCCTCGTCTCTTCTTTCTTTCCACAGCTGCGCCTGTTCGTTTCGAAGATTTTCGCCTGCTTTGCGTCATCTCTTCTTCCTCATAGTCTTTTCGCATAATAACCGTTTTCTCCTTCTTTACTTTTCCTTGGACAGCCGATCCCACAAATTCAGAGCCGATGCAATCACTTTATCCATATCATAATATTTGTATTCGCCGAGTCTTCCACCGAAAATGACCTTATCCTCTTTTTCCGCCATCTTTGCATACTGCTGATAAAGTGCCTGATTTTTTTCATCATTCAGCGGATAATAAGGTTCCATCCCTTCCTTCCAGTCTGTGGAATATTCCCTGGAAATCACGGTCTTTTCCTGTGTACCGAATTCAAAATGCTTGTGTTCAATGATACGGGTATAAGGGGTTTCACGGTCTGTATAATTCATTACGGCAACTCCCTGATAATTCTCCGTATCCAGTACTTCCGTTTCAAATCGGACTGTCCGGTATTCCAGCTTTCCAAGTGCAAATCCATAGTAGGCATCAATCGGTCCTGTGTAGATCACCTTTTCTCCCATCTTCTCATAGGTCTCTTTCTGCTCCAGAAAATCCACATTGGTCCGCACATCGGCCCTTTCAAACAGCTTATCCACCAGAACATTGTATCCGCCTACAGGAATCCCCTGATAAAGGTCATTAAAATAGTTGTTGTCATATGTAAATCGCACCGGAAGTCGGCGAATGATGAAGCTGGGAAGATCTTTGCAGTCTCTTCCCCACTGTTTCTCCGTATATCCTTTGACCAGTTTTTGATATATATCCGTACCGACAAGACTGATCGCCTGTTCTTCCAGATTCCGTGGTTCTCCGGTCACTGCCTTTTTCTGCTCTTCTATTTTATCCCGCGCCTCTTTGGGCGTCACCACTCCCCACATTTTGTTGAACGTGTTCATATTAAAGGGCAGATTGTAAATCTCTCCTTTGTAATTTGCAACAGGTGAATTCGTATAGCGATTGAATTCCACAAGGGAATTCACAAAATCCCATACCCTCTTATCACTGGTGTGAAAGATATGTGCGCCATATTTATGGACATGAATTCCTTCTATCTCTTCGCAGTAAACATTGCCTCCGATATGGCTGCGTTTTTCCAGAACCAGGCAGCTTTTTCCTGCCTTTGCTGCCATGTACGCAATCGTTCCCGCATACAAACCGCTGCCAACTAATACATAATCATATTTCTTCATGAACCTATCTCCATATTCTTTTATTTGGATCCTACTTTTTTGATCACAACGACGATTGTCTTCAGTAAAATTTTAGCATCCAGCTGTAATGACCAGTGATCAAGGTAATAACAATCCAGCCGGACAACCTCTTCGAAATCCGCAATATTGCTTCTTCCGCTCACCTGCCACATGCCTGTCAGTCCTGGCTTCATACTAAGCCGCCTTTTATGATGTGCTTCATAAGCCTGAAATTCATCCACCGTAGGCGGCCTTGTCCCAACCAGACTCATTTCCCCTTTCAGGATATTCCAGAACTGCGGCAATTCATCCAGACTGGTTGCACGAATGAATTTTCCCACTTTTGTGATTCTCGGATCGTCTGTCACCTTAAACATAGCGCCTTTCATCTCATTACGTTCCATCAGCGCAGCTTTTCTCTCCTCCGCATCCTGGTACATGGAGCGGAATTTGTAGATATAAAAAAAACGTCCGTTTCTTCCGACCCGTTTCTGTTTGAAAAACAACGGACCCGGAGATTCCAGTTTAATAGCAGGTGCCAGAAAAACCGTGACTGCACCGGTAATCAAAAGACCCACAATAGCACCGGCAATATCAATCAGCCGTTTCATCACCAGTTTGTTGTAATCATAAAAACGGGGCGCAAAGCTGACCACAGGATATTGCCCGATCATACCGATTTGCTTACAGAATCCGTCATGGCCTTCCAGCACGCTGATATTCAGATGAACCGTAATTCCCATCTCTTCAAATCCGCGAATACAGTTCTCCACAAAACGCTGATCCCCGTTAGGCACATTGATATAAACCTCATCCACAATCTGTGTCCTGGCAAATTCAAAAAGACTTTCTCTGTCTGCTACCACCGGAAATCCTAAAATCATCTGATCTCTCATATCTTCATCGAGAATTCCGATACTGATCGCATAGCTTGCATAATCTTCTGACATCGAGAGTTGATTGAGCACCTTTTCCACCCGGTCCGAAGTTGTCACAAGGTAAATATGCTGCTTGGGTCCGCTGCAAAATCGCGCGATCAGAATTTTCTTTGCTGCAATATGTCCCGCATACATAAAGACAAGATTCAGCAGTACCGTGAAAATCCATACACCTCTGGGCAGCAGCCAGATATACTTTGCCGCGTAAAAAACCACAGCCAGTACAGCTGCTACAAACACATTTACCTTGATCACATACACCATTTCTTCATATGCATCTCTCTGCAGCAGATACTGATTCATATTAAAAAAAATAAATACACAAAAATAGGCAAGAAATACGATCCAAAGGCTTCCCACTACATCGTGCATCGTAATCTGCAAAGTATTGGGTCTCAGATAGAGTGAAAAACAGCTGGCCAGCAGATAGCTTACCACAAGACAGGCGGCATCAATCGCCATAAGAATGATATTTTGCAGCTTTTGCTTACGTTCATACATTTCGTTCTACTTATCTCCCTGCATCGCTAATTAACATATGATAATTATAACACTCGACATATCATTTCGCAACTTCTATCGGTAAATGCACCCGGTTACTGTTCAGGCGAGGACGGACGCCGTGCAGAAAACAGATCTCGACGCAGACGCAGTTTATACCCTTCACATATACAGTAAAACAGGGATATTGCATGAATATTTTATGCAATATCCCTGTTTCTGATCTTCTTACAGTTCTTCACCAAGTCCTGACTCTATAGTTTCCACCAGATCTTTCAGTGCAGTTTCTTCATCCTCACCTTCGCAGATCAGTTCGATCTCGTCACCGCTCTTTACACAGGCACCCAAAACACTCAGTACACTTTTGGCATTTGCAGTGTTTCCGGTACCGTATCGAAAAGTAATCATCGATTTATACTGCATTGCCATCTTACACAATGTACCCGCCGGACGCAGGTGGAGACCCGTAGGATTCTTTACTATAACTTTCCTGCATACCATTTTTTTACTCCTCCTAGTCTGTATCCGCTGCCTTTGTTGGAACAGCTTTCTCTTTCAGATGAATCGTTGTTTTCACTTCATCCACCAGTTCATAATTATCCGGAAGCTCAATCTCAACCGGGACTTCATAGTCCCCCGAACTCATATTGGCTAAATTTATGGAGGCTCTGATATTGGACAGATTGAGATTGTCAAGATTCATATTGGAAGCTTTGATCCGCACTGAAATCTGAGTCTGATCATACAGCACAGTCAGATATGGCGACAGATTTATCGTCTCAATCTGATCCACATCCACTGCAAATTCTCTGCTGCCGTTCGGAAGAACCGTCACATGAATCGTAACAGAACTGGAAGAGCTTGATGAAATCTTCATATTCTCTGTATCCGGCAGGATATCACTGATATCAACCGTTGTTTCAAAGTCTTCCTTCGCTCCATCCACAGAAACTTTATCCGCAGGAATCGTAATCGTATTGCCGCTTGCTGCAAGCGATGCGAGTGCCGCCTCGGAACCTGCTACTGTAATCTCCTCCGGTGTCGTATAAACATTCGTCACCTGATATCCTCTGTACGGCGTTCCCTGATATTCCGCCTTCAGCTTCACACCAGCCTGTCGTTTCCAGAGGGTGATATTTACATCCACCTGAGCGCTTCCGCCGTCAAAACTCAGAAAACTAATCTGTGATTCTGACATTTCATCCTGATTCTTGTCAATAATTTTCAGTTCTGCCCTCAGGGTTCCTGAACTGCTCATATCTGTCACATCGACGCTTGCAACGACACTGCTGATCTTTTTGATCAGAGAAGCAGGACCTGATACCGTAATATTTTCCGGATTTGTCTGCATCCTGCCGATCTCATAATCTTTGGAAGGTTTTGTATTTCCCGTATCAATTGTGATCGGGAATTTCGCACTGTCCACATCTTCAATCTCGATCGGAATCGTGGCAGTCTCTGTCCTGATATTCTCAGGCTTAATTCCCGGACAGGAAACTGTCAGCGGAACGTACACCGGATTGGTTTCCATCGTTACAATCTGGGTCAGATCAGCTGTGACGGTAATATCAGACGGCTTCAGTGCATCCACAACAGAACGATTCCCGGTAATATACACCAGGACGCTCTGATACTCTTCGTCAATCTGATACGTTTTCTTTCCGGCAGCGATATAGGCCTCATTTGTAACTTTTACAGGAACCTCAAAATATTTCTGTTTGATCGGATCATTTGCACTGACCACCACATACCAGATCACAATGGCAATCAGCACCGATGCGATCTTCAGAGGAAGGTTATTCAGAAGTTTTTGTTTCATTTTTCTTCTCCCCTTCCTTTCTCAGTCTGCGCACATGATACCAGCTCTTCTTCTCATCAGACTTTATGGAAAGCTTCTGCAGCTGGTGAAGCTGTTCCCGAAGCACTCCAGGTGTCACAGCTGTATGAAGCTCTCCTCCCTGGGCATAGGAAACATTTCCAGTCTCTTCCGAAACGATAATTGTCAGGGAATCTGTCATTTCACTGATACCGACACCTGCACGATGTCTTGTCCCAAGATTTTTGTTCAGAGCCATATTATCCGAAAGCGGAAGATAACAGGTGGCAGCCGTCACCCGGTTTCCTCTGACGATCACTGCACCGTCATGCAACGGTGTATTATGCTCAAAAATATTGATCAGAAGCTGACTGGTCAAAATACCGTCAATCGGAATTCCTGTTTTCTCGTAATCTTCCAGCGTAATCGTCTTCTCGATGACAATCAGCGCGCCGGTCTTCACTTCACCCATCTCAAAACTGGCCCTGACAAGCTCCCCGATCGTCTCATCGCTGAACCGCTCCGCCTCTTCCTGATTTGATGGAAACGGAAGAGCAGAAAGCGGATTTTTTTCACCGAGCTGTTCCACGACACGGCGCAGCTCCGGCTGAAAAATAATGACAACCGCCGTGATCGCTACACCTCCAAGATTTTCAAACAGCCAAAGGATCGTCTGCATCTCAAAAATATTTGCCACAATCACAAAGGCAACAATCAGAAGGATTCCTTTCAGCAGCGTATATGCTTTTGTATTCTGAAGCCATCGAATCAGATGATATACAAAATATGCGATCAGCAGAATCTGTATCACATCAATTACTTCTATTGTTTTGGGCGGCCCGAAGTCTGCTGCGCGCGAGACGATCCAGGTCCATATTCCATGCACACTGCCACTCCCTTTCTCTTCCATCATTTGTCTGTTAGAGGTTCTTCAGGGTATCCTCCAGTACCGATTCGTAATCCACATCCCCGCAGTTTTCACCGTCCACCGGAGGCACTTCATCCTCATAATCTTTCATCGCGCTGTGCGAATGAAACTTTTCTTCCTGCAGTTCCGACTCTTTTTTCTCTTCCTGAATATATTTTACCCGGTGATCCGCTCTGGAAACAGAAAACTTCGGAATTGCCTTTACATAATAATAATATTCATCATCCTCAAATTCAAGATGTTCACTCCTCGAATAATCAGCACCGAACAAAAAGAACTGAAGGACAAAGCCAATGACTGCGGATATCCCTGTCTGTATCAACACGCCGGGAAGCGAGATTTCCACATCCAGCACCAGCCTTCCCGCAATCATGATCAAAGCATATACCACTGCTCCGGATACAACCGAAATCTGCCATGCATAATCCGCGCTGATTCTTCGGATACAGTTCACAATCACCACCGCTGCCGCGCAGGCAACGATCGTAACCAGCATCTTCTCATTCCGAAGCAGTCCATTGAGCAGTTCCTGTACAAGCGTCAGCATTTCCACATCTCCGCTGCTGATCATAACTGAAATCTTATCACGAACAAGCTCTATGAAAAAGTAAATCACAACACCTCCGGACACTGCCAAAGCAGACATCGGTGTGCCGACAAGTCCAAAACAGATCGGCGATGCAGCCGGTATATGGAACCAGAAAGCCAACGGTGTCAGAATCAGTGACACAGCTTCTTTTGGCGTAAAGCGCAGGTACACAAACCAGAGAATCAGCATAATCAGCACAGCTACCCCTGCCACAATCAGGTTCAATGCAAAACAATGTCCGACAATCACCAGCATCGCCAGTGCCGCCATACCGCCCATGGGAATAATCGCACAGATCAGTGAGAGGATCAGTACGATATAGGTACTCGTCAGTAACTTCATATACCCCAGTGACCGATTAATCTCTGTAAACACAAGAAAGGCCAGCAAAAATTTGCAGACAGGAAGCACGAAACTGCTGTAGGATCCATAAAACTCTTTCAATTTCTCTTTGCACTCGATTAATACAGTCATAACTCTGTCCTCCTGTTTCTGCCCTTCTGCCTTTTTTTTGTTTCTGCTTCATAGATCTTCTGCAGGATGCCCAGCTCCTGACAATACTCCTTCACACTCTTTTGGGCAGCCGCATACCGGGCTGACGCAATTCCGTAAACGATCGCAGAATACAGTGCCAGAAAACAGAGATACGACGCGACAATACATCCGATCAAAAAAACCAGATTGATCGAATCCACCTCGTCCATAATCCACTGAATATGGTATAAAATCATAAAACCAAGCACTAATAAATATCCAAAAGTAGCGGCAAAAAAATTCTTCAGAAGAGATACTCCGATATAATCGCTGCGAAAGTAGCGACTGATCTTTTGCGCTTCCTTTCCTTCTTTTTTTTCATAAAGTGCCAGCTTCGTCATCTGCCGTACACGTTTTTCATTTAACATGAATCTGTTCTCCCTTACTGCAATATATCATTGCCAATAAAAGTTTTTATTCTAAAATCCTGGTATCATCCACGATCAATACCATGTTTTACCGTTCAAGAACTAGTATCATTTTATCATAAGATTTCTAATATGGAAAGCCATTCTGAAAATATTCGCACAATCTTTCTGCAAACCTGTTGCTGCTCAGCCTTCTCCTCGTCCGGCTGCCACCACAAGAAAGCCGACTGATTCTGCTCCCCTCTCCAGCAGAAGAGAGGCGATCGCATCGACTGTACTTCCTGTTGTGTAGATATCGTCCACAAGCAGAACTCTCCTGTAAGGAATCCGCCCCGGTACTACACAAAACGCATGCTCCAGATTTTTTCTACGCTCCGCCCTTCCCAGTTCTTTTTGAGCTTTTGTGTTTTTTACCCGCCTGACAGATCTGACATCCACCGGAAGCTTCAGTTCCTTTCCGAGTCTGAAGGCCAGTATCTCTGCCTGATTATACCCTCTTTTTCTCATTCTGGCAGGATGGAGCGGTACCGGAATCAATACCTCCGGTTTCATGCGACGGATAAAAGACGCTCCACCCAGACAGATCGATCGCGCATAAAATCCGGCGTATTCTGTCCGTCCCTGATATTTATAGCGCATCAGGGATTTCTCCATAAAGCCGCGATAAGGATAAGCTGCAAAGCCTTCCTCATAACTGTGACTGGTATGTGCGCAGTCATGGCAGTATTCCAGAGTGGCATCTTTGATTGGACTGCTGCATTTGCGGCATCTTGGACCGGTGATCATCAGAACCTTCCCGGCACACCCACGGCAGATCCATTTTTCTTCCCGAAGAAGGATCCCGTCGCAGATCGGACATCTTCTCGGATATACAGCATCCAAAATTCGATTTCCGATTCCCGCGATTCCTTTGTTTCCTCCGTTAAATTCTTCTGTTCGTTCTCCTTTTGACAAAATAAGCTTTCCTTTCCTTCTCTTCTGAAAGCTTATCTCTTTCGCTTACACAGACGACGTATAAAGTTCGCAAATCCTCTGTGTCAATGTTGTATACCGATTTTCCTCAATGTGATTTTCAATCATTGCATCAAATGTTACATCACTTCCTACAATCGTTACACACTTTCTTGCCCTTGTGACTGCCGTATACAAAAGGTTTCTGGTCATAAGCATGCGGGGACCTCCAAGAATCGGCAGAATCACTGCCGGATATTCGCTGCCCTGAGCCTTATGTATCGTCGTGGCATAAGCCAGTTCCAATTCATCTGCCTGTTTGAATGTATAGTCCGCAAATTTTCCTTCATCGTATTCCACTGTTATAATCTCCGTATAGGGATTCATGCTGCGTATCACACCAATATCTCCATTGAAAACACCCATCCCTTTTTCCACAACGATCTGATTGGCGCCGCGTATTTCCCACTCCAGCTGATAGTTATTTCGGATCTGCATGACCTTGTCTCCTTCGCGGAAAATACCGGATCCAAATTCCCGCTCTGTTTTCCCTTCCGAGGGCGGATTCAGATGTTTCTGCAGAATCTGATTCAGATTTTCCACACCAAGAGCTCCTTTTCTCATTGGGGTGAGGATCTGGATTTCCTGTGGTCTGGCATCTACATAAGACGGCAGTTTACTGGAAATCAACGCCACAATCACTTTCTGAATTACATTGACATCATACCGCTTCAGGAAAAAGAAATCCCGGCTTTTATTATCCAGCGTCACTTTTTCTCCATTGTGGATTTTATGCGCATTGACCACGATATCGCTCTCCGATGCCTGACGGAAAATATGGGTAAGCCTCACGACCGGAAAACATTCCGAGCGGATCAGATCCCGAAGCACACTGCCTGGCCCAACACTCGGCAGCTGATTCTGATCTCCTACAAGAATCACCCTGGTTCCGGGCACAATAGCCGAAAGAAGAGCATGCATCAGATGAATATCCACCATAGACATCTCATCGATTATGATTACATCCGCTTCCAGGGGATTCTCCGCATTTCTCTCAAAGTGAACTTTGGAAGAGGACTCTTCCATCATTCCGGATAATTCCAGAAGTCTGTGAATCGTACATGCTTCACATCCAGTGGCTTCTGTCATCCGTTTGGCCGCTCTTCCGGTAGGAGCCGCAAGAAAGATGTCAAGTCCCTCTGATTCAAAATAATGGATCATCGTATTGATTGTAGTCGTCTTACCGGTTCCCGGTCCACCTGTAAGAATCAAAAGTCCGTTTATGGCTGCCTCAATAACCGCAGTTTTCTGCATCTCATCCAGCTGAATACTCTTATTTTTTTCGATGGCAGCAATCCGCTTTTCGATTCTCTCCCGGTCTTCCTCGCAGGTGATATTGAGTTCATGAAGCATTCTGGCTGTGCTAAGCTCCAGATAATAATACTCTCTTGTATAAACAATCCGTTCTGTTCCATTGTCTTTCGTCTGTATTTCTTTTCGGATCACCTTTCGATCCATCGCCAGATCCGCAAGAGACAACTCCATATCTTCGGTATTGACCCTCAAAAGCTCCCCTGCACGCGCAAACAGCAGACGTTCCGGCAGATACACATGTCCTTCCGCAGAAGCCTGATTCAGCAGATAACACAATCCGCTCCTGATCCGGTATTCGCTGTTCACAGCAATCCCGATCCGGCCGGCGATCTCATCCGCCGTACGGAATCCGACTCCCGGAATATCCTCCGCCATTTTGTATGGATTCTCTTTCAGTATCCGGTACATCTGATCCCCATACTGCTGATAGATCTTTACTCCAAGATTCAGCGCAATCCCATAGCCCGCAAGAAAAATCATGGCGTTCTGCATTTCTGCTTTTTCCTGTACCTGCTGTGCAATCTCACGCGCCTTGCGTTCACTGATTCCCTTCACCTCTGAGAGTCTCTCCGGCTCTTCTTCCATAATCCTTAAGGTATCTTCTCCGAATCTGCGGACAATTCTGGCAGCAAGCGCTGCACCAACCCCTTTGATTGCACCCGAACCCAGGTACCTCTCCAAAGCAAGAGAATCCTGTGGGACTTTCGTCTCATAGGATTCTATGCGGAACTGCTGACCATATGTTGCATGCTCTGTATATACTCCGACAGCTTCGATCAGTTCCCCCTCTCCGATCACGGGAAGATTGCCCACACAGGTGAGCTCTGCAGCTCCCATTTTCAGGTTTAAAACAGTATAGCCATTCTCTTCATTGCGAAAGATAATGTGTTCTACATAGCCTTCTACTTTCTCTTTCTCCATCTCTAAAACCGACTCTCAAATTCTGCCATAACTTCGCGGTACTGCCCTGTTCCAAGCGCAACAACGCAGGCAGGGTTTTCAGCCGTCATGGTGTCAATTCCTGTCCTCTCCTGTATCAGTTCCTCTATGCCGTCCAGCAGACTTCCTCCGCCGGTAAGGACGATCCCCCTGTCAGCCACATCCGATGCCAGCTCCGGCGGTGTTTTCTCCAGAACCGCACACACCGCATCCGCGATCTGCGATGTAGCCGGGGAAAGTGCTTCCCGGATCTCCTCGGAAGAAATCGTAACAGTCTTTGGAAGACCTGTGATCACATTTCTTCCCCGCACTTCCATCGTCTTTTCCTCGGCTCGCTGATAAGCAGAGCCAATACGAATCTTGACTGCCTCTGCCGTCTGCTCACCAATAAAGACATTGTATTTTTTCCGGATATACCGGATAATCGCCTGATCAAAATTTTCGCCGGCCAGCTTGATGGAATTTGATACCACAGTGCCGGCCAGAGAAATCACTGCAATATCAGTGGTTCCTCCTCCGATATCCACAATCATATTTCCGCAGGGTTTTGTAATATCAATGCCTGCTCCGATTGCTGCTGCAACAGGCTCCGGTACAATCAACACCTCTCTGGCACCTGCCTGGTAAGTCGCTTCCTCTACCGCCTTTCGCTCCACCTCGGTCACCCCCGAGGGAACACAGATACTGATTCTGGGCTTTCGGAAAGCTTTTCTCCCCATCGCTTTCTGTATAAAATAACGCAGCATACGTTCTGTAATCAGAAAATCCGTAATAACACCCTGACGCAGTGGACGGATTGCCATAATATTTCCGGGCGTACGTCCGATCATCTGCCTGGCCTCTTCGCCGATCGCTTTCACTTTATCTGCGTCTTTATCATATGCAACTACAGACGGCTCCTTGAGCACGATACCCTTTCCCCTGGCAAACACCAGGATACTGGCCGTCCCAAGGTCGATTCCAATATCAGTCGTTGCAGCCATAGTATTCCCCTTTCCAACGTAAAATCCTCTTCGCCCACCGGGCTGTCACACTAAAGATTATAATCAATCTGCAGGAAAATGGAAAGCGTTTTTTAGAGATATTTTCCGACATATTTTCCCGTGTAGGAAATCGGATTCTTTGCAACCTCCTCCGGCGTACCGTATGCGATCACCGTTCCTCCTTTGTCACCGCCTTCGGGTCCGATGTCGATAATATAGTCTGCTGTCTTTATCACATCCAGATTATGCTCGATGACAATCACGGTATTTCCTCCTTCTGTGAGACGTTTCAGAATTGTTACCAGTTTATGCACATCCGCAAAGTGAAGACCAGTAGTTGGCTCATCCAGAATATAGATGGTCTTTCCCGTTCCCCGTCTGCTAAGTTCTGTTGCCAGCTTGATTCTCTGAGCCTCACCACCGGAGAGCGTTGTGGAGGGCTGTCCGAGACGGATATAGGAAAGCCCCACATCGTACAGAGTTTCCAGTTTTCTGTAAATAGAGGGCACCGGTTTGAAAAACTCCAGGGCTTCCTCCACTGTCATATTCAATACATCGTATATACTTTTTCCCTTGTATTTCACTTCCAGCGTCTCACGATTATATCTTTTTCCGTGACACACCTCACAGGGTACATAAACATCCGGGAGAAAGTGCATCTCAATCTTGATAATTCCGTCGCCACTGCAGGCTTCGCAGCGTCCTCCCTTGATGTTAAAACTGAAACGTCCTTTTTTGTATCCTCTGGCCCTCGCATCCTGTGTCGCCGCAAACAGATCACGGATCTGATCAAACAGCCCCGTATACGTTGCCGGATTGGAACGGGGCGTTCTTCCGATGGGGGACTGATCAATGTCAATCACCTTGTCCAGCTGCTCCATTCCCAGGATATCCTTATGCTCACCCGGAATCGTTCTTGCGCGGTTCAGATCTCTTGCAAGACGCTTATAGAGAATTTCATTGACCAGCGAACTCTTTCCGGATCCTGAGACACCGGTTACACAGGTCATCACACCAAGGGGGAATGAGACATCGATATTTTTCAGATTATGCTCTCTGGCCCCGATCACTTTGAGCCATCCTTTTGGCTGACTGCGCACTTTCGGCACCGGTATTTTCAGCTCACCGCTGAGATATTTTCCCGTAATGGAGTCGGGATTTTTCATCAGATCTTCCGCCGTTCCGATGGCAACCAGTTCTCCGCCATGCTCACCGGCTCCCGGTCCGATATCTACCACACAGTCTGCCGCGCGCATCGTATCCTCATCGTGTTCCACGACAATCAATGTATTTCCCAGGTCCCTCAGATTGCGAAGTGTTGCCAGCAGTTTGTCATTATCACGCTGATGAAGACCGATGCTCGGCTCATCCAGAATATAGGCAACGCCCACAAGGCCTGATCCGATCTGTGTCGCCAGACGGATTCTCTGTGCTTCTCCTCCCGAAAGCGATGCCGTTCCCCGCGCCAGTGTCAGGTACTCCAGACCGACATCGATCAGAAATCCAACTCTCGCATGAATTTCTTTCAAAATCTGTTTTCCAATCAGCCGCTGCTGCTCACTCAGCGACAACTCATCCAGGAATTTTTGAAGCTGCTCAATCGACATTGCCGTAACTTCGTAGATGTTCTTTTCTCCCACCGTCACTGCCAGAGAAGTCGCTTTCAGTCTCTGGCCATGGCAGACCTGGCAGGGCGTTACCTGCATAAAGGTCTCAAATTCCTGCTTGGTAGATTCCGCACCGGTTTCACGATAGCGCCGCTCCACATTTTTGATCAGCCCTTCAAATGCCACATCATACACTCCGACGCCTCTTTGTCCGCGGTAATGGACTTTCACTTTCTTCTCGTCGGTTCCGTAGATGATAATATCATGAATCTTCTTCGGATAATCCCGAAACGGTGTGTCCAGCGAAAAATCATATTCTTCCGCCAGAGCATCCAGTACTGCTCTGGTATAACTGCTTTTGTCAGTGCAGGACTGCCATCCGATCACCGCAATGGCTCCCTCGGAAATCGACATGGAAGGATCCGGAATCATCAGTTGTTCGTCAAACTCCATCTTATAGCCAAGTCCTGTACAGTTCGGACACGCACCGAACGGATTGTTAAAGGAAAAGCTTCTCGGTTCAATCTCATCCATGCTGATTCCACAGTCCGGACAGGAAAAACTCTGGCTGAAAGTCATCTGATTTCCATCCATTGTATCAACCACCAGCAATCCCTCCGCCATATCCAGCACACTTTCCACCGAATCTGTCAGACGCTTTTCAATCCCCGGCTTAATCATCAGACGGTCCACCACGATCTGAATCGTATGCTTCAGATTCTTATCCAGGTTGATCTCTTCTGAAAGCTCATACTGACTTCCATCAATCATCACTCTGACATAGCCGCTTCGTCTGGCCTGATCCAGAATCTTTTCATGACGTCCCTTTCTCCCCCGTACAACCGGAGCCAGAAGCAAAACACGTGTCCTCTCCGGCAGCGCCATGATCTGATCTACCATCTGATCCACAGACTGACGGCTGACCACTCTGCCGCACTTCGGGCAATGGGGAATCCCGATCCGCGCATACAGCAGACGAAAATAATCATAAATCTCCGTCACCGTGCCGACCGTAGATCTGGGATTCCGGTTCGTGGATTTCTGATCAATCGAAATCGCCGGAGGAAGTCCTTCAATACTCTCCACATTTGGTTTTTCCATCTGTCCGAGGAACTGCCTTGCATAGGAAGAAAGGCTCTCCATATACCGCCGCTGTCCCTCCGCATAAATCGTATCAAAAGCCAGAGAGCTCTTTCCCGAACCACTCAGGCCTGTCAAGACTACAAACTGATTTCTGGGGATATCAACGCTCAGATTTTTCAGATTATTCTCTTTCGCTCCCCTGATTCTGATAAATTCTTTTTTCTCTGCCATGATTTTTCCTCTTCGTATCTCGTTAATCTGTTTGTCTTGTTCGATTGTAGCACAGAACAGGCCCGAATGCAAACATTTGTTCTTTTTTGATATCACAAAAGGAATTCTGAGAGTATTACATTGCTCACGGAAATTCCCGCTCTGCTTAAGGCTACCTGGTCCTCACTGACAGTAAGCATACCCATTTGCCCGTATTTTTTCAGAACTTCTCCGTAAACACTCTCCATCCTTTTCCCAAACAGGTCGAAAAACTTCTTTCTGCTGACCCCTTGTGTCATGCGAAGCCCAAGAAACATAAACTCTTCCATACAGTCTTTCTCTGACAGTATTTCCTGATCCGTGCGAATCCGATCCGCCGCGCCTTCAGATTCCATATATTGCTTCACATCCCGGATGTTTGTCCAGCGCCGGTTCTGATACAGTGAAGCGGCAGAGGGACCAAATCCAAGATACTCTGTCCGCTCCCAGTAGCCCCTGTTGTGCCTGCAGGCGTATCCCTTTTTCGCATAATTGGAAATTTCATACTGCCAAAATCCGTAATCTTTCAGGAGCCGCCCTGTCATTTCATACATTTCCCTCTCCGTATCCTCATCGGGAAGATCCAGCTTCTGATCGGCAAATGGCGTTCCCATCTCCACGATCAGACTGTAGACTGACAGATGTTCCGGTTTCATGCCGGCAACGGTTTTCAGACTCTCCTCAAGGGATGAGAGCGTCTGTCCCGGCAGTCCCGACATCAGATCCACACTGATATTATCAAATCCTGCCTTCCTGGCCATGTAAAAACTCTCCTGAAATTCTTCAAAGGTATGAATTCTCCCCAGTCTTTTTAATTCCTCTGCATGGATCGACTGACACCCGAAACTGATCCGGTTGAATCCCGCTTTCCGATATGCCAACAGTTTTTCCATATCCACAGTTCCCGGATTTGCCTCCAGTGTAATCTCCGTCTCCGGCGCAAATGTAAAATGTTCCCCAAGTGCCGCCAGGATGCTTGTCAAAAACTCTGATCTTAAAATCGAAGGAGTTCCCCCTCCGAAAAATACCGAAACCACCTCATATTCCGGATCATGCTCCGCTTTTTCGATTTCTGCAAGAAGGCTCTCCACATACCGCTTTTGCTCCGCGCTGGTTCCTGGTTTGGATACAAAATCACAGTAGGCGCATTTTCTGACACAAAACGGGATATGGACATACAATTCCAGTTCCTTTTTCTTCTCCATCTGTTCTTTTCTTCTTTCTTTTTGACGTACGGATCCAATGCGTAAGCGAGGAACCTTCGTTTCCGCACAACTATTTGTGCTCTTTGGAAACAAAAGTTCCTCGCATCTTTTTCGCCTTATTTATCGTCCAGTTTCAATACACTCATAAATGCTTTCTGCGGAATCTCTACATTTCCGATCTGCCGCATCCGCTTTTTACCTTCCTTCTGTTTCTCCAGAAGTTTCTTTTTACGCGAGATATCACCGCCGTAACATTTTGCCAGCACGTCTTTTCGAAGTGCCCGGACAGTTTCTCTGGCTATAATCTTGGAACCGATCGCCGCCTGAATCGGAATTTCAAACAGCTGTCTCGGGATCTCTTCTTTTAGCTTTTCACACATCCGTCTTCCGCGGTCATAAGCGGATCCTTCAAAAACAATAAAGGACAAAGCATCCACTTCTTCTTTGTTGACCAGAATATCCAGCTTTACCAGTTCACTTCGCTCATAGCCCAGAAGTTCATAATCAAAGGAAGCATAACCTCTGGACCTGGATTTCAGTGCATCAAAAAAGTCATAAATAATCTCATTGAGCGGCAGATGATAGTGCAGCATCGCACGGGTTGTTTCCATATACTCCATACCCTGATACTGGCCTCTTCTCTGTTGGCACAATTCCATAATCGGTCCGATGAAATCGGTAGTCACCATAATCTCTGCTTTCACTACCGGCTCTTCCATATAGTCAATCTCCGAGGGATCGGGAAGATTGGTGGGGTTCGTCAGGTCGATCACGGTTCCGTCCGTCTTATGGACTTTATAAATGACACTGGGCGCGGTTGTCACAAGATCCAGATTGTATTCCCGCTCCAGACGCTCCTGAATAATCTCCAGGTGAAGCAGTCCGAGAAATCCGCAGCGGAAACCAAATCCAAGAGCTGCTGAAGTTTCCGGCTCGTAAAACAGCGAAGCGTCATTGAGCTGCAGTTTCTCCAGTGCATCTCTTAGGTCCTGATACTGCGCACCATCCGCCGGATACATACCGCAGTAAACCATCGGATTCACTTTTTTATAGCCCGGCAGTGCTTCCCTGCAGGGGCGATCGTCATCGGTAATGGTGTCACCCACACGCGTGTCACGGACATTCTTTATGCTGGCTGTAATATATCCTACCATTCCGGCAGTCAGTTCCTCGCAGGGAATCAGCTGTCCGGCTCCAAAATAACCAACCTCCACGACTTCTTCCACAGCTCCGGTTGCCATCATTCGGATTCGCGTTCCCTTGCGCACCGTTCCCTCCATGAGACGGCAGGATACAATCACCCCACGATACGCATCATAAACCGAATCAAAGATCAGTGCTTTGAGCGGAGCATCCGCGTTTCCCTTCGGAGCAGGAATTTTGTGCACGATCTGTTCAAGCACTTCCTCCACATTCAATCCGGTTTTCGCAGAAATCTGCGGGGCCCCCTGCGCCTCGATTCCAATAACATCCTCAATCTCGGCGATGACCCTGGAAGGATCAGCGCTTGGCAGGTCAATCTTATTGATCACAGGGAATACATCCAGATCGTGATCCAGCGCCAGATATACATTTGCCAGTGTCTGTGCCTCGATTCCCTGGGAAGCATCCACCACCAGCAGTGCGCCTTCGCAGGCTGCAAGGCTTCGGGATACTTCATAATTAAAGTCCACATGGCCAGGGGTATCAATCAGATTGAAAATATACTCCTCGCCGTCATTTGCTTTATAGATGGTTCGGACTGCCTGGGCTTTAATGGTAATGCCCCTTTCCCGCTCCAGATCCATGTTGTCCAGCACCTGATCCTGCATCTCCCGCTCTGTGAGCAGACCGGTCTTCTGAATAATACGGTCTGCCAGCGTGGATTTCCCGTGATCAATGTGGGCAATGATACAAAAATTACGAATTTTGCTCTGATCAATCGCTGCCAATTCTCTTCCTCCTGGTACTTATGTTTGCTTATGTAATCCTCTCTGTGTCATATCGCTATTCATTCTGTATGATACGAAATCCACGAAAAAAAAGCAAGCCCATTTTTCACGGACCCAATCGCAGCTACCATTCCCTCCCCTGCAGTACTTTATTGAGAAGATCGGCAAATGGTTCCATCGCATTTTTTGCCTCCTCTACTGTATTTGTCTGTGCTCCCACCTCAAGAAGAAGTGATCTTGGTTTCAGATGCAGATTGTATCGGTATCCCTTCAGATAAATAC
This sequence comes from Fusicatenibacter sp., assembly GCA_022766945.1. Lineage (GTDB taxonomy): Bacteria > Bacillota > Clostridia > Lachnospirales > Lachnospiraceae > Fusicatenibacter. The sequence goes on from JALEOU010000066.1 coordinate 37,477, forward strand.
AGCGCGTAAAATCGGGATAATACTGTTTTGCCAGGTATTCCAGCTGAAAGGAAAAAGCCAGATTGTCCTCAATATAGGGATTGGGCAGGGAATCAATGTCCCCGTTCTTATTGGTCCTGCACAGACCGTTAAAAAACATAATTTTCGCGGTCTGCTTTCCGTTAATTTCTGTGACCAGATGCTTATTTTCATCTACACCATCCCGGTGCAGATCAATCACAACCTCTACGGAAGGATTCTCCTCCAGTATGCCGGAAATCACCGGTTCTGCATAATTATAAGCTTTGCTTCGCTCCAGATAGCCGTCAACCATATCAAAGGTATCCTTCACATGAATGACCTGATACCCATACTGCTCTGTGAGAATCTGTTCCAGATAATCGCCGACGCCAATCACGGTTGTTGACTCATCTCCTTCTATGGAATCGGCATATTCTTCCTGCGAATGGGTATGGTAAATCAGAATCTGCGGCTGATCTTCCTGCTTTTCCAGCGTCATATCCCTTCCAAGAAGCGAATCGGCATTGATCTGGGAGGGCAGGGCGCTGGTATTTTGATCTACTACAAAAAACTGATTCAGCAGCTGATGATAGTCCTGAAGCTGTTCCACGGAAATCTCTTCTTTTTTTATCACAGCTACAGCCGGTTCAGTCTGAGCAGTTTCCGAACCCTGCCCTGCATCGTCGTCTTCTTTCTCTGTCTCAGAAATGTCATCTCGGTTCTCCTCTTTTTCCGCCTGCAGCTGATTCTCCCGTTTGGTCTCTTCCTGCAAAACCTGTTCATTTTCTTTTATAATGGCTGCACTTGTTTCCTCATCTTCTTCCAGACGTTCTGCCTGTTCTTTCTCTTCATCCAGGGCCAGAGTAGGTATTTGTTCCTTTACTGCAAGAAACAGTTCGTCAAGCCATCCTCCGGCTGTCTCCTCCTGGTCAAATCCAAGATACGGCGTAAGGACCGTAAATGCCATTTTTCCCGCCTGCTCATATGCCTTTCCAAGGATCGCCTTTCCACCCGAAAAATGATCCCGACGAATGATCTGTATACTCCTGCCGATCAGAAGACTCCCTGACGCCAGAGCGCAGACGGTCAGAAAAAATCGCACTTTTCTTTCTCTTCTCCCCATATCATCACCGCTATCATGATATGTCAGCCGTTATACAAAAATGCCTGATTCAGTCCGTCGGAAATCGTAGTGCTCAGCCTTTTGACGGTCTCATCAATTTCTTTTGTTGTCACATACATACTCTGCAGGGACGGACTGATCAGTTCCTGCAGAAATTCATCCATCTCCGATTCTTCCAGAGATTCCAGAAGCTCCGCCACGGCATCATGAATAATCGTACCTGCATCCACAACGGTCGGAACACCAATCCCGATCACCGGCACATGCAAAGTTTCCTGATTCAGTGCGTTTCTGTAATTTCCCACACCAGACCCCGGACTGATTCCGGTGTCAGTCAGCTGGATGGTACAGTTCAGCCGCCGGATGCTTCTGGCAGCAAGTGCATCAATGACCACCACTGCATCCGGATTTGTTTCCCTTACAACCCCCCGCACAATCTCCATTGTCTCCATACCGGTTTTCGCAGTCACTCCCGGAACCAGCGCACTGATCTTTCTCGCACGTTCTTCTCCCAAAGCCGCTGCCCCGTATTCCGTTATAATATGCCGGGTAACCTGCAGATGTTCCACCACCTGCGGACCTAGGGCATCCGCTGTAATCTCCCGGTTTCCCAGTCCGATCACCAGCACTGCGCTCTCCTCCTTGTCCGGCAGCAGAGCACGCAAATGGCTTGCCAGCTCACCGGAAATCTCTCTGTGATACTCCTCATCAGGAGCAGTCAGATTCGGAGCTTCGATTGTCACATAAGTTCCTATGGGCTTTTCCATCATTTTCGCCCCATGCTCCGTCTGGATCTGCACATAGGTGGTATGCACATCCTTCTCCCGGTTATAGTCTTTTCTGATCACCACTCCGGAAAGCTCCACATCATCCTTTTCGTATTTTTCTCCATTTTCCATCGCCAGATCTGTACGGATTTTGTATTTACCGATCATAATACCCTCCTGCATCATTCATTCTGATTGTTATTTTCTTCGGATTTCTCTTTAATATGTATGAGCCAAGGGACAAATGGAGAAAAACGCCATTTTTTTTATTTTCTTATTGACAAACGGAAGGAAATATCATAGAATGATAAAGCATGTTTTAGGCGGAACGTCCGTGTCTGTTCCGCTGATACAAAAATCATTTATTTTAATAGAAAGTTTGGAGGTGTACAGTTTGGCTAACATTAAATCTGCAAAGAAAAGAATCCTGGTAAATCAGACGAAGGCTGACCGCAACAAAGCAATCCGTTCCGCAGTCAAGACTTCCATGAAGAAAGTAGATGCTGCTGTAGCTGCAAAAGATAAAGAGGCTGCTGCTGCTGCATTAACAAATGCGATCTCTACCATCGACAAGGCTGCTTCAAAAGGCGTTTATCACAAAAATAACGCTGCCAGAAAAGTGTCTCGTCTGAGCAAAGCTGTAAACTCAATCGCATAATATAGATATAAAAAAAGAACATCCTCCGACCATCCCGTCATGTGGTCGGAGGATTTTTTATGTACCTCCGTATTTTCTGTATTCACCCGGACTCATTTTTACCATTCTCTTAAATAGCTGACGATAAAACTTCGTATCCCCATATCCGACCCGTTCCGCGATTTCTCCTACATCCAGATTCGTCCCCGAAAGCAGCTCACAGCTCTTCTCGATGCGAACTCTCTGCAGATATTCCCGAAATGTCATTCCCGTCTCTTCATGAAATCTCCGGCTGATGTAAGGAACACTGTAATGTTCCCGGTCACAGAATTCCCTCAGACACGCTTCCTTGCTGTAGTGTTCCTTCACATAATGAATCACATTGATGATCACATCGCTCTTGGTTCGCTCCGCGATGCCTTTTCTCACACTTCTGAGCGTCAAGATCAGGATTTCCGTCAGCCGGCTGCGGAAAACTTCCCGATATCCGGCTCTTTTCTCCTGATATTCTCTTTCCATTCCCTGCAAAAGCCACAAAACTCTGCCGTCCTCATCATGAAAAATTCTGTTTGCAGGTGTCTCTCCCACGATTCTTGTATCATATCGGATCAGACATACCTGCAGCAGCTGCTCCACCGTGCGGCACCCTTGAAGCGTATCATCAATCACCTCCGGCAGAAACAGGCAATTAATCAGCGTAAAATTCTGACTTTGGGAATAACTGTGAACGCTTCCGTAATCCATGATAAAGTAATCCCCGGGAAACAACACCATCTGTTCTTCATTCAGCGTATGAACCGCGGTACCTCCGGTAATGTATACCAGTTCAAAAAACTGATGGTCATGGCTTCCTATGTCCTCCTGCCGATAAGGAAGCATTACCAGCTTCTCATCGGTTGTATTTTCTACCTGTTCCAGATCCAGTGTGTATTTCTCGATCATAAAGTTAAATTCACCCCCATATTCAGCCAAATTCGGTGGTTTTCTTACAGCGTACGATCTGCTATGCTAAATGTCAAGAAAAAAATGGAGGTATTGATTATGGAATGGAATGCATCCTGGATACGACCGGCAGAAGATTTGGGGGATGTCTGCCCGGTTTTTTTTAAATCTTTTGCGCTGTGCAAACCCCTTGCAAAAGCGACTCTTCACATTACCGCACTTGGTGTGTACGAGGCTTCCCTGAACGGGAACAGAATCGGAGAATTTATCCTTGCTCCCGGCTGGACATCCTATAAAAAACGACTGCAGTATCAGGAATATGATGTCACCGGACTTCTTTCAGATCAGAATACGCTTTCCGTGGTTGTGGGAAAAGGCTGGTACCGCGGACGTATTCCCGGCTGGACCGGCTCCAAAGTTCAGCAGCAGCTTTCGCAGGCACCCGCAGGACTGTTGGCCGAACTGACTCTTTCTTATACGGACGGCACCACAGAACAGCTCGTTACGGATAACTCCTGGCTGACTGATGAAAGTCCGGTTCGTTTTTCCGAAATTTACGATGGTGAGACTTATGATGCGACCATCCTTCCGGGAAAAGGTACTCCGGCTGTCGTTTTTAACGGACCGTATCACACGCTGATTCCCCAGCAGGGCGAAGAAGTCCGTGAGCAGGAGCGTCTGTGCCCCGCACGCATTTTCCACACACCAAAGGGAGAACTGGTCGTGGATTTCGGGCAGGAAGTCACCGGCTATGTTGAAATCACAGTAAATGCTCATACCCAAGAAGAAGTCTCTCTTTCCCATGCGGAAGTTCTGGATAAAGAGGGCAACTTCTATACAGAAAATTACCGCAGCGCCAAAGCAGCTTACCGCTACATCTGCCGCGATGGTCTTCAGAGTTATAAACCTCATCTGACCTTCTTCGGCTTCCGCTATATCCGGATAAATGCTTTTCCCGGCGGTATCGAAAACGCAAAACCAGAGAATTTTACTGCTGTTGCGGTTTATTCCAATATGCACCGGACCGGCAGAATCTCCTGCTCCGATCCGTTGTTGAACCGTCTCTTCGACAACATCCTCTGGGGACAAAAAGGTAATTTTCTGGATGTCCCCACCGATTGTCCGCAAAGAGATGAGCGCCTGGGATGGACCGGAGATGCTCAGGTTTTCTGCCGCACCGCATGTTTCCAGTACGATACAGAGCGTTTCTTTACCAAATGGCTTGCCGACCTTGCGGCCGATCAGACGCCCGATGGCAGGGTAGGTCATGTGATCCCGGATGTTCTGGAAGCACCCAATGGCAGTGCTGCCTGGGGTGATGCTGCTGTCATCTGTCCCTGGGAAGTCTATCTTGCCTACGGCAATCCGCAGATTTTGAAAAACCAGTTTACCAGCATGAAAGGCTGGGTAGATTACATTACAGCTTCTACCACAACGCCAAATCTCTGGACCGGCGGAGAACACTACGGTGACTGGCTCGGTCTAGATGCACCATCCGGAAGTTACAAGGGTTCCTCACGCGAAGATTTCATCGCATCGGCCTTTTATGCTCATTCCACAGAGCTGGTAATCAAAGCCGGAAAAGTTCTCGGTGAAGATGTCGCGGCATATGAATCACTCTATCAGAATATTCTCTCGGCTTTCCGGGAAACTTACCCGAAGTACACCACCCAGACCGAATGCGTGCTCGCTGCCCATTTCCGCCTTGCTCCCAACCCGCAGGCCGCTGCTGATCAGCTTGCAGCACGCGTAGAACAGTGTGGTGTCCGGCTTGAAACCGGTTTTGTCGGAACTCCTTATCTGCTTCATGTGCTGAGCAATTACGGACATACCGATCTTGCCTACTCTCTGCTGCTCAGAAAAGAATACCCCTCCTGGCTGTATCCGGTTACCAAAGGTGCTACAACCATCTGGGAACACTGGGATGGCATCATGGAAAACGGTGATTTCTGGAGCAGCGATATGAACTCCTTCAATCACTATGCCTATGGTTCCGTAGCCGACTGGGTCTTTGGTGAGGCAGCCGGTATTCATACCGTAGAAGACTTCCCCGGCTATGAAAAAATCCGGATCGCACCAAAACCGGACTCCCGTCTGGATTTTCTGAACGTTGAGCTGGAAACCCGCCGCGGAATGCTGCGCTCCTGCTGGAAAAAAGAAAACGGCTTCTGGAAATATGAAATTGAAACGCCATCCCCTGCTGTCATTGTCATCGATGGCCAGGAACAGGCTGTAGAAAAAGGTTCTTATCTGTTTTTCAGTCAAATCTGACGGTCTTCTGCGCCAAAGCAGTAAAATTCTTGCTTTCAAAAAGCTCCCGGGAAGAATGGCATTCCCGGGAGCTTTTCCATTTATTCAGTGATCTCTCTGCGCTGTTTTTTTTGCTGTACCCTCTTTGCTGTACCGGATGATCAGCAGTTCCACGCTTAAGATATCCTGTATCTTTCCTGTTTTTACGTCCTCCTCCATCTGCACACAGTCGCAAACTGCCCTTTCCAGCTCTTCTTTTTCATACTTCCTGGACAATGGAATATAGTTTTTCACAACAAATGACTGCAGCCCCGTGCGCTTTGCAATCATCTGCTGATCGCATTGCTCTCCCAGAAGTTCTTTCACCTGAAGCAAAAGATTAAACTGCCGTGCCAGAAGGAACAGAATCCGCATCGGAGGTTCCTTCAGCGAGAGGAGATCATAATACAATTCCAGGGCTCTCTTCTGCTTCTTCTCAGTAACTGCACGAATCATATCAAAGATGCGGTTCGTAATCTGTGTCGTACAGACTGCTTCGATATCTGCAGCAGTAATGATTTCTTTTCCCATCGTATAGCTCTGAAGTTTTTCCAGCTCCATCGCGATATTTCCCATATCGGTTCCTGTCTTTTCCAGAAAAAGTTCCATATCCGGACGCGTGATCTTTTTGCCTTCTTTTTTCAGCATACCAAGAACCCAAGTCATCAGAGTCTTTTCATCCTGCGTCACAAACTCCACCGCACGGCCGCATTTCTGCAGCGCTTTGTACATACGGCTTCTCTTATCGACCTCTTCTTCCGCAAACAGCAGCACGAGATAGTCCGGCAGATTTGCCAGATACTCTGCCATTTCATCAGCCTTATTTTTGAAAAAACCTGTATTCTCCAGAAGGATTACACGACGGTCAGCAAAAAACGGCATGGTCTCTGCCAGATCAATCACGGCTTTGCTATCCGTCCCCCTTCCCTCAAAACGGGAAAAATTCATCGTGTCATCTTCTGATATCAGCGCATTTTTCAGGCGGTTTTTATACTGATTCTTCAAATACTCCTCCTCACCGTATAGGAGATAGGCTTTTTTGTAATTCTGATTTTTGATGTCTTCCAATATACTTTTCATATCCGCTCCTGTTGTTTAGAATTCAAACTCCTCTGACGAAAGATATCCTCGCAAGAAAGTATGCCCATCCTTTCTCCACAAAAAAACAGCTCCGCAGGTAGGTGTTCCGTATATCCGACTGCCGCTCAGCAAAAGACGTTCCAGCAGTTCTCTGTGCGGGTGTCCGTATCTTCCCGGCCAGGCACAGGAAAATACACTGATTGATGGTTTCAGAATCTCAAGAAGCTCGCTGCTGGTTGAATTTGCCGAACCGTGATGAGCTACTTTCAGAAAATCGCAGGGCTGTGCGATTTTTATCAGTTCTTCCTCTCCCTGCCCTTCCAGATCCCCGGTAAAAAGTGCAGTAAATTCTTCGTATTCCGCCCGCAGCACAACACTTCCTGCATTTGTTTTCTCCCGGTAATATTCGTTCTTCGTTGGATGGAGTACTTCTATCGTTAATCTCTGATATTGGATCCGGTCCCCCGTCTGGAGGTATTGTACCACGATTCCAGCCTTTTGTGCTGCCAGAATCAAAGGAATTTCATCTTTTCCACCTTTCATCCAGCAGGGAAGAAACAGTCTTTTCGCTCTCACAGGGGTCTGACCTTCGCCCATTGCATTCAGAATCTCCAAAATACCGTTCGTATGGTCTTCATCGGGATGTGTTACCACAATTCCCTCCAGCACTTGAATCCCCTGCTGTGTCAGATAGGGAAGAATCCGATACGTTCCGACTTTGGTGACACTGCTGCTTCCGCCGTCAATCAGAAAGTGAAACGATCCGCTCCGCACTTCAATGCAATCACCCTGTCCTACATCGAGTACCGTCACTGCAAATTCCGATGTCGGACGCCAGAAAAGAATCAGCGCAGCCGCTGCAAGAACAGCCGCCTGGCATACGTTTCGAAAAGGATGCATATGCCTTTTTTCCTCTTCCTCCTTCTTCCGGTTTTGATTTCTGTGCAGAACCAGAAGCAGCACTGACAAGATCCCATAGTAACCAACCATCCTGGTAATACCAGGCTGTCCGCAGATCCACACGCTGCCAGGAATCCTGTTGATCCCCTCAGCAATGATCTGATAACATTTTAAAATTCCACAGACCGGAAGCATCAATGCCTTCGCTGCCTGCAGATTAACAAACTTTAGAAAACCAGCGGTGAACCCCGGGATCAGCACCGCAGCCAGAGTAGGTCCGGTAAGCAGATTCGGCAGCACACCCAGCAGCGGAATCTGATAATAATACCACGCACTCAGAGGTGCTATGGCAGCGGTAACAGCAGCATACACTTCCACCGCGGCCCTCATTCTACCAGATAACGTTTTCCGACGTTCTGTTTTGGGGAACAGAACAGGATAAACCAGAACCACTCCAAGTACCGCTCCGAAGGACAGCAAAAAGCCACTGGAGAACAGCATACAGGGACGCTCCGCCAGCATCAGAACTGCCGCCAGGGACAGAGCGCTTAGCGCATCATAAGTCCGCCCGATGATTCTCGCTCCCATAGCAACTCCAAACATGATCATTGCCCTGAATGTCGCTGTATGACATCCGGTAAAGATCCCGTAGATTACCATACAGCCGGCAGAGAGTGCTGCCGCCTTTTTTCGCCCAGGCCACAGATGTCCGCACAGACGATAAATCCCCATTCCAAGCAGTGACAGATGCATCCCGGAAACGGAAAGAATATGCGCGATTCCTGCCTGCTGATACAGCGTACGCACCTGCTCTGCGAGGGCTGAGGAATCGCCAAGCAGCATGGTCTGCAAGATAGCCGCCTCCCTTTCGGGAAGCAAGGTTTCCATCTGAAGACCCAGAATTTCCCGTACTTTTCTCAGGCCTTCCCTCAGATTATATCTCCCCCTTTTCAAAAGTTTGATTGTATCCGCATCTGCCAGACAGTTAATCCCTTTTGTTTCATAATAACCAGCAGCGTCAAACTGTCCCGGATTTTTGGGCGTTTCCGGCGCTTTTAACGTTCCCGTAACCTGTACCGTTGATCCGATCGGCAGATCCGACGGTTGCCAGATCACATACAGTCTTTCACAAAAGGCTGTCGTTTTTGACTCCCTAACCTCACATCCGCAGAGAAGATACCCTGCCGAATTTTTTTTCTTTTCATAATTTCTGATTTGTCCCACAATCTGTACCTGACATTCTGACTGCATCAGGATCCGCATCTCATCAGACAAATCAGGCGTGCCCCAAAGAGGCACGCCTATCATCCGCATCAGGCAGATACCAAGTGCAAAGACAAGACAGATCAGGCACATAGGCCTTTTTCTCAATTTTCGTCATCCTCCAAATAAGAAAAATCTTCCTCAAAAAACTGATTCAGTTGGATTTTCTCGCGGAAAGTCACATCACTTTCCCCATTGATGGAAAACTGCACCTTATCCACCTTACAATTTGCCGCGATGGAATTCACCACCGCATAAATTGGTATTTCTTCCGCCACATTCAGAATAGAATCTGTCACGGTATTATCAAAATTTACATATGTGATCCGTTCCGAAGTTGTAACGCTCAGGACATTGGCTGTATCCGGCAGCACCGGAAAATGTCCATCCTCTTTCGGCCCCTTGATCAGCTGTTCCACCACCACCCGTTCCAGCGGAAGATTCGTGCTGTAAGGAACCCTTCTGGTCTCCGGTACCAGTTTATCTCCCTTTGCATTGGCAAAATACAAAGTAAGTGTTGCATACTGATACTGATAAATCTCTTGTCCCGAATTTTCCACAAAACTGTCCGCTGTCAGCACTCCGATTTCCCGTCCTGCCGAATCTGTCAGAGGTTCTCCTTCCACCAAAAACAATACACGTTCCACCTCCGGAATCTGTACAAAAGCACGAACCAGTCCCGCTCTTACCAGCACTTCCCTGGAACGCTCCATCTGCAGGTAACCTGCTCCCACATTCAATGTCAGAAGACCTTTCTCCAGCGTATAGCTCTCAATCTCACTTCCCTCTGTCAGCAGCTTTCTGTTCTCAGGTTCCGCTGGCGCCTCCTGCATGGCATCGATCAGCTCTTTTACAAGCTTTTCTGCAGAATCATTCGTGGGACTGTAAGCCTCAGAAACAATTGTCGTCTCCGTTTTATCCAGATAGAATAACTGATATGCCGATTCCTCCTGCACCTTCTCACATCCGGTACAGCAGCTCATTGCCATAAGAGCCGCCAGCAGTACGCACCAAAAACGTCTCATAGGCACCTCCTATACGATGTAATTCAACGGAATCCGAACAGAAAATGTCGTTCCCTCATCCACTTTACTGTATACCTTGATCGCGCCTCTGTGCATCACAATTGCATTTCTTGCAATCGCCAGGCCAAGGCCTGTTCCGCCGATTTCTCTGGAATGAGATTTGTCCACACGATAAAAGCGCTCGAAAATGTGGTCCAGAGATCCCTCCGGTATTCCGATGCCGGAATCTGCCACTGTCACATAAAAATACTTATGATCTGCGTTCAGTGACACCCGCACCCATCCTCCATCGACATTGTACTTAATGCCGTTTTCAATCAGGTTGGAGAAAGCCAGAGAGAGTTTCGTCTCATCCACCTCCGCGTTCACGGGGCGGAAACTGTCCAGAATCAGTTCCACATGCTTTTCCGATGCAATCGGCCTTAAGCGTTTCAGAAGCAATTCCAGCAGATCGTTGATATTTACCTGGGTAATATTCAGATCCGCAGCTTTCTTATCCATCTTTACCAGCGAGAGAAGATCGGTAATTATCTGATTTTCCCGGTCAATTTCTTCTGTAATATCCTGCATGAACTCCTGATAGATTTCTACCGGGACATCCTGCTGCGCATTCAGAGAATCAGCCAGCACTTTCATAGAAGCGAGCGGTGTTTTCAGCTCATGGGAGACATTGGAGACAAACTCCTGACGCGACTCATCCAGCGCTTTTACCTTACCCAGCATTTTGTTAAATGCGTCGGTGATCAGCTCTGTCTCCAGATAATCCGGAACGGAAATACTCTCATCAAGATAACCGTCTGTGAGCTCTTCGATTGATCTGGTTACTTTCTGGAATGGCTTCATCAGAATTCCGGCAAGCAGATAGCCAAATACAAGTACCAGAATTCCGATAATGGAGAGAAGTGTGGTTCCTTTCGCCTCCAGAATCTGCATATTTGTCCGGATCTCATCGGTAGAGATACTGATCAGCATAACACCCAGAGTCTTTTTCGTCTCTGTATCCTGGATCCGGGCCGTCATCTCAAGATAATTATTCTTCTTATCATACCGGCTGGTTTCCTTACCCTGATAGCTCCAGATTACTTCCTGCGAAACGATTGTCTTTCCCCGATCCAGGTCATACGTATCCTGAATCACCCGAAAGTCCTCATTGATGATCAGAATCCGTCCACCGTAGATATTGGTCAGCATATTCAGTTCCCCGTTGATCACCGGAGAGGTAGGATCTTCCATATAGTTCTGCTGAATCAGCTGATTACAGATGATATCACACTGATTTTTCACCGTCACGGCTCTGACCGAGACAGCGCGGTTCTCATAGCTTCGCACAATTCCGTTTTCCACAATCACGCAGGGAACAATTCCGATCACAACCAGAATGACCGTAATGCGAAAACGCAGGCTTCGCAGAAATTTCCATTTTTCTTTTAATTTAGGCCTGGAAATAATAACCAACTCCCCACTTTGTATGAACGTATTTCGGCTCACTTGGATTCTTTTCGATCTTTTCCCTCAGACGGCGGATATGTACATCCACAGTTCGCACATCGCCCGGATACTCGTAACCCCAGACAATATTCAGCAGATTCTCCCGACTGTATACTTTGTTCGGATTAAACACTAAAAGTTCCAGTACGTCAAACTCTTTGGCGGTCAGATTGATTTCTTTATCTCCGATAAAGACTCTGCGTCCCTCGCAGTCCAGCTTCAGATCCCTGACCTGCACCACTTTGGCCTTTTCTTCTTTTGGCTCTGTCCGTGCAGTTCTTCTCATAATTGCTTTGATTCTCGCCTTTACTTCAAGGATATTAAACGGTTTGGTAATATAGTCATCCGCTCCGTACTCCAGGCCGAGTATTTTATCCATATCCTCCCCCTTAGCTGTGAGCATCACAATGGGGACATTGGAAAATTCCCGGATCTGCTGGCATACGGATAAACCATCCAGCTTTGGAAGCATCAGATCCAGAAGAATCATATCATACTCGTGCTCCTTTGCCATGGACAGCGCTTCCTCCCCGTCGTATGCACAGTCCACTTCCATTCCATCCTGCTCCAGACTGAAGCGGATTCCCTTCACAATCAGTTTTTCATCATCGACTACCAGAACTTTTTTTGCCATGTTATCTCCTTATTGTTCTAAACTTCAACAGAACCCTTTATCTTTTCAAACATCTTTTCCTTGATGCCTTCGATGTTCATAATATCTTCGATGCGTTCAAACGGTCCATTCTGCTCACGGTAAGAAAGAATCGCATCTGCACGGCTCTCACCGATACCGGGCAGCGTCATCAGCTGTTCTTTTGATGCCAGATTCAGATTCACTTTCGTGCTCTCCCCACCCGAGGAAGAGGAACCATCTCCATTCGCTGCGCTTCTGTCAGCACTCGTTTTGTCAAGACCGAGATTCTTCGCTTCCTCACAGGTCCAGACAATAATCTGTTCCCCGTCTTCAAGCAGCCGTGCCTGGTTAAGCGCAATCTCGTAGGCATCGGGCAGCAGTCCTCCCGCCGCATGGATCAAATCCACCACACGGCTTCCATCGAAAAGTGTATAGACCCCCGGATTGTTCACTGCTCCACAGATGTAGACATGCAGTTCGCTTCCCGCATCTGCCTTCATACTTTGCAGCTCTTCTCCTGAGGAAGAGGAAAAAGAGGTCCGCGGCTCCTTGCCATCCGCTGCATCACTTTCATCCTCTGATGCTGCAATTGTATCCTCGCTGTTATCTTTCAGTTCATAAACTGCATCTGTATCATTGCAAGCGCAAAGCAAAAAAACCAGCGTGAACGCCAGCATGAAGATTCCTTCGAAACTTTTTTTCATTGTGCATCGCTCCTTTTGGCAGATCCGCCGCAAGGTCCCTTGTGTATGCATAACTTATTTTCTATTGTAACGAAAGTACAGGGAAAATACAAGTAGAAATCTGGTCGTTTATTCCCATTTGAACAGTACAATTCCACCAATCGCAATCCCCATGCCGATCAGCTTGCGAAAAGAGAACTCTGTTTTTTCCATGCCGAACAGTCCAAAAAGTTCGATTAACCAGGCGACAATCAACTGGGCGATCACAATCACCATAGCCGCCTTTGCCGGCCCTAATGCATTCATGCTCCCGATTACGGTAATGGTAATGAACGCTCCGATCACACCGCCAAGCAGTGTATACCACGGCTTCACCTGACAGATTCCGCCAATCGGCTCCCTTCCTGTCAGAAACCACGCCAGAACGCACACAAGAAAAGCTGTGATCTGCACCCACCCGGCAGCAACCCATGTACTGGTCTGTTTTGTCACATCTGTATTAAATACTCCCTGAATACTCATCAGCGCTCCGGAAATCAAAGCAATCATCATCCCCTGCATCTGCAGCATCCTCCTTACTCTGTTTCATTCAGTTTCGCGTCTGAACACACGTCTGAATTTACCATCTATAAGGAAGAATTGACCGATTTTGCTGTTTTTATGCACCCAATAAGATCCACCGGACCTTTTTCTCGCATGCAAGGCAGTCAAAAAGGACGCACATCTGTTTTCCCATGTGCATCCTTTTCTCTCTTCTTCTCATCTGGAACGCTCAGATTTCTCACGATTCCAGTGCTTTTTTGAGTTTTTCAATCATTTCATCGATATCGTCTTTTGTTATTACAAGCGGAGGCACAAGCCGCAGCACATTGTTTCCGGCAGAGATCACGAGCAATCCGTTTGCAATTGCCTTCTGAATCACCTCTCCCACAGAACGATCCTTTACCACAATCCCCTGCATGAAGCCTCTTCCCCGACGCTTCTCCAAACAGTCATACATCGATACCAGCTCATCCAGCCGCTGTTCCAGATACGGAGACAACTCTGCCACATGCTCCACAATTTTATCTTTCTCAAAGATATCAAAAACCGCATTGATCGCAGCACATGCAAGCGGATTTCCACCGTAAGTTGTACCGTGATCACCCGGAACAAGAGAGTTTTCTGCAACCTTTTTATTCAGCACAAATGCACCTACAGGGATTCCGCATCCCAGAGCTTTGGCGCAGGTCATAATATCCGGTTTTACTTCATACTCCTGCCATGCGAACATCTTTCCGCTTCTTCCCATACCACACTGGATTTCATCCAGAATCAGAAGAATATCATGTTCGTCACACAAAGCACGCACACCTTTCAGAAATTCTTTTTCTGCAGGGTAGATGCCTCCTTCCCCTTGGATTGTTTCCAGAATAATGGCGCAGGTTTTCTCATTGATCTGTGCCTTCACACTTTCCAGATCATTGAAATCCGCAAACCTGATCCCTCCGATCAGCGGCAGAAACGGTTCCTGATAATGCGCGTTTCCGGTTACTGACAAAGCGCCCAGGCTTCTTCCATGGAATGAATGATTCATGGCAATGATCTCATGATCACTGGCATGATCGCGAAGGTACGCATACTTTTTGGCTGCTTTGATCGCTCCTTCAATCGCCTCTGTTCCGCTGTTGGTGAAGAACACTTTATCCATGCCCGATGCAGCAGCAAGTTTTTGGGCCGCTGTACCAAGCGGTACATGATAAAACAGATTGGACGTATGGATCACCTGATCAATCTGAGCCTTCAGGGCCTGATCGTAGGTCTCGTTGCCATATCCGAGCGCATAGACAGCGATCCCCGCAGCAAAATCGAGATACTCTTTTCCGTCTGTATCGTACAGCCGGACTCCTTTTCCGTGATCCAGTACAATAGGATAACGGTTATAAGTATGAAGCACATACTGCTCCGTCATCGCAATTGCTTCATTCGTTTTCATTGTAGTATTTTTCCTCGCTTTCATTGAGAATCGCGGTTCCGATTCCCTTATTTGTAAAGATCTCAAGGAGCAGGCAATGCGGGATTCTTCCATCCAGTATGTGGACTCTGGATACACCGTTTTCGATGGCGTCAATACATCCCTGAAGCTTGGGAATCATACCGCCTCCCACATTTCCATCGGCAATCAGTTTGCGTGCCTGGCTGACCCGCAGCTCTGAAATCAGGCTGGACGGATCTTTCGGATCTTTATAGACACCTTCAATATCCGTAAGGAATGCCAGTTTTTCCGCATTCATAGCTTCCGCGATGGCACATGCCGCATCATCTGCATTGATATTGTAAGTATGAAAGTCATCATCCATACCTACCGGACAGACGATCGGAAGGAAATCCCGATCCAGCAGATCATACAAAACCTTTGGCGTTACCTTCCGGATATCTCCCACAAATCCGATATCCTCACCATTGGAATACTTCTTTGTCACATTTAAAAGTCCGCCGTCTTTTCCGCTGATTCCAACGGCTTTTACTCCCAGGGACTGAACCAGGCTTACCAGTTCTTTATTCACCTTATTCAGCACCATCTCGGCAACTTCCATCGTATCCGCATCAGTCACACGCAGACCGTTTTTAAACTGCGGTTCCATCCCGACTTTGCCCACCCAGCGGCTGATTTCCTTGCCTCCGCCGTGTACGATAATCGGCTTAAATCCAACCAGTTTCAGAAGAACTACATCCTGGATTACATTCTTTTTCAACTCCTGATCCACCATGGCGCTTCCGCCATATTTCACCACAATTATTTTGCGGTTGAAGCGCTGAATATAGGGCAGCGCCTCAATCAGCACATTCGCTTTATCCAGATACATTTGATTAACCATTTTCTGATCTCCTTGCTTTGCATGAACTCTTTGATCTAAGACCGATAATCTGCGTTGATTTTGACATACTCGTACGTCAGATCACAGCCCCAGGCAGTTGCGCTTTCCTCTCCCATATGAATGTCTGCCACAGCGGTCACTTTCGGTTCCGAAAGGATTCTGGTGGCTTCCTCCTCGCTGTAATTCACTGCCACGCCATCTGCAATAATCTGAATTTTCCCGCCGGCACTCTCGAAATAGAGATCCACCTTGTCCGGATCAAAACTCGCACCGGAATATCCCATGGCGCAGAGAATTCTTCCCCAGTTGGCATCATGTCCGAAAATCGCTGCTTTTGTCAGGCTGGATGTGACAACAGACTTTGCAAGTGTCACCGCCTGTGCCTTATTTTCTGCTCCGCATATCGTTACTTCAAAGAGTGCGGTGGCTCCCTCTCCATCTCCTGCAATGTGCATTGCCTGCGCCTTATTTACTTCAAAAAGAGCGTCCACAAACGTCCGGTAATCCTCATTTTTTTCCGTTATTTTCGGATTGCCTGCAAGGCCGCTGGCAAGCAGCAGAACCGTATCATTGGTGGAGGTATCTCCATCCACGGAAATCATATTATAGGTATCCGGCACTACCTCGCTTAACGCTTCCTGCAGCAGTTCTTTTGTAATGCACACATCCGTCGTCACAAAGCTCAGCATCGTACACATATTGGGGTGAATCATACCGGAGCCTTTACACATGCCGCCGATTGTAACCGTTTTTCCGCCGATTTCCGCCTCAACGGCAACCTCTTTTGGCTCTGTATCGGTTGTCATTATCGCCCTGGCGGCAACCAATGCGGCTTCTCTTCCCGAAGAGAGTTCTTTGGAAAGCATTTTAACGCCATTTGCAATTCTGTCCATGGGAAGCTGCTGACCGATCACACCGGTAGAAGCAACCAGCACAGAATCCTCCGGAATTCCAAGCGCTTCTGCGGCCGTTTTGGCAGTCTCACGACAGTAACCGTATCCTTTGGCGCCGGTACAGGCATTCGCGATTCCGCTATTGCAGACGATCGCCTGCGCATTTGGATGATGGTACACAATCTCCTGATCCCACTTCACCGGCGCCGCTTTTACCACATTTGTTGTAAACGTACCTGCCGCCACACAGGGCACCTCACAGTATACCAGCGCCATGTCCTTTTTTCCCTCTTTTTTTATACCTGCAGCACCTCCTGCTGCCAAAAAACCTTTTGCTGCGGTCACACCGCCATCGATTTTCTTCATCTTATTCTTCCTGTCCTTTCCTCTTTTCCAGCCCTGCAATCGCAGGTCACAGTCTGATCTGTTTTATGGGAACATCGGAGGCATCAAAAGTCCTTCTGCCTCATCCAGACCAAACATCAGATTCATATTCTGAACAGCCTGTCCGGCCGCTCCTTTCACAAGATTATCCATCGCTCCCATCATAATAATTCGGCGGGTTCTCGGATCAATCTTAAAGTTTACATCCACGTAATTGCTTCCTTCCACCCATTTCGTCTGCGGACAAACATTGTTCTCAAGGACACGCACGAAACGCTCTTTTTCATAATACTGATTGTATACCGCACGCACTTCTTCCTCGCTGACCTCTTTTTTCAGGGATGCATAGGCAGTAACCAGAATGCCCCGGTTCATCGGCACCAGATGAGGTGTAAAATTCAGAGTGATGGGATACCCGGCAGCGTAAGAAAGCTGCTCTTCAATCTCCGGTGTATGGCGATGATTTGCCACACCGTATGCCTTAATATTTTCATTTACTTCACAGTAAAGATTGTCTGTTTTCGCTCCTCTTCCAGCTCCCGAAGTACCCGATTTTGCATCAATAATAATCGTATTTCCATCGATCAGATCTGCCTTTAATAAAGGATAAATAGAAAGCGTGGAACAGGTTGGATAACAGCCGGGATTGGCCACGAGACGTGCCCCGCGTACCTTTTCACGATTGATTTCACACAGTCCATAAACTGATTCTTCAATATACTGCGGAGATTTGTGCTCCAGCTGATACCATTTTTCATACACAGCAACATCCTTGATCCGAAAATCAGCGCTCAGATCAATGATTTTTGTTTTTGACAGAATTTCCTCATTCACAAGGGACGCGCAGAGTCCCTGCGGTGTCGCGGTGAAAATCACATCCACCTCATCGGCCAGCTGTTCCATGTTATCATCCCGGCAGACATCCTCCACCAGCTGAAACATGTTCTGATAAACAGATGCATATTTCTGATCTATATAGCTCCGGGATCCATACCACTTAATTTCCACATCTTTATGTGCCAGCAGAATGCGCACCAGCTCAGCGCCTGCATATCCTGTTGATCCGATAATTCCCGCTTTAATCATATTTCACTTTTCTCCTTTGCGTTCTGTCACGGCCGGCACATTGCCGGACCGTAATCATCATATAACAAATATTCCCATTTTTCAACGGAAAACCTTTTCTGTACACTTTGTTTGTATGATTGCATAAGTATACATCTTTTGCGTATATTATGCAAGTAATTTTTATTTTTATAAAAAAGATCTTGCATATTCCAGGAACATGATGTATATTTAACGAAGCAAATAATTTCTGGGAGGACGAAACGATGAGAGAAAAAGTAATTCTTGCGTATTCCGGCGGTCTGGATACCACCACGATTATCCCGTGGCTGAAAGAAAACTTTGACTACGATGTTGTCTGCTGCTGTGTAGACTGCGGTCAGGGAAATGAACTGGATGGCCTGGACGAGAGAGCAAAGCTTTCCGGCGCTTCTAAATTATACATCGAAAATATTATTGACGAATTCTGTGATGACTATATTATGCCCTGTGTAAAAGCAGGTGCTGTTTACGAGCATAAGTATCTGCTTGGTACTTCCATGGCACGTCCGGTAATCGCAAAAAAACTGGTGGAAATCGCCCGCAAGGAAGGTGCTACTGCTATCTGCCACGGTGCTACCGGCAAAGGAAATGACCAGATCCGTTTTGAGCTTGCCATCAAAGCACTTGCGCCTGATCTGAAGATTATCGCTCCCTGGAGAATGACGGACGTATGGACCCTTCAGTCCCGGGATGACGAGATCGCTTACTGCAAACAGCACGACATCGATCTTCCTTTTGATGCAAACCACAGCTACAGCCGCGACCGGAATCTGTGGCACATCAGCCATGAAGGTCTGGAGCTGGAAGATCCGGCAAATGAACCGAACTACGATGACCTGCTGGTTCTCGGAGTGACCCCTGAGAAAGCTCCTGATGAAGGAGAATATGTAACTATGACCTTTGAGGCAGGCATTCCGAAAACTCTGAACGGAAAAGAAATGAAAGTCTCCGAGATTATCACAGAGCTGAATGCTCTTGGCGGAAAACACGGCATCGGCATTGTAGATATCGTGGAAAACCGTGTGGTTGGTATGAAATCCCGCGGTGTTTATGAGACTCCCGGCGGCACGATTCTGATGGCTGCTCATGAACAGCTGGAAGAGCTGGTTCTTGACCGCGAAACCTTAAGAACAAAGAAAGATATGGGCAATCTGTTTGCTCAGATTGTCTACGAGGGAAAATGGTTTACACCGCTCCGGGAAGCAGTTCAGGCTTTTGTCGATGTGACCCAGAAATATGTAACCGGTGAAGTAAAATTCAAGCTTTATAAAGGCAACATTATCAAAGCGGGCGAAACCTCTCCCTACAGCCTTTATAATGAATCCCTGGCTTCCTTCACCACCGGTGATTTGTATGATCACCACGATGCAAGCGGCTTCATCACCCTGTTTGGTCTGCCGCTGAAAGTGCGTGCCATGAAGATGCAGGAAAACGAAAAGAAAAAATAAAACTAAGGGCCCTCACACAGAGGGCCCCTTTTGATTACAGCGTTTTCAGTACCCCGAGCAGTCTCTTTGCGATCAGTTCATTTCCCGCATCATTTGGATGCAGCCCATCGGGCATATAGCGTTCCATCAGAACCGGAACTCTTGGCTGAATGGAACAGGTCCGGTAAAGATCCACCACCGGAATTCCGTAAAATGCAGCAGCTTCACAGATCGCATCCACGTAGCGCAGTAGCTTTCCCTGTCTTGGAATTCCCCACTCATTGTAGGAATTCTCATCTTCACTGCATCTGTGGAGCGGTGTCATCACCACCAGCTGTGCCGTTGGATATCGATTGATCAAATGAAGCAGCAGCAAATGAAGCGCTCCATAAAAAGTCTCGCCGGTACGGTCATCCATCGTTCCAAAAGCAGCATCTCCGTGTCCGAAATCATTGGTTCCTCCAAACACAACAATCACATCTGCATCCGGTATCATATCATCCACTCTGGAATCAAAATATCGATCAAAAGAAGGCTCTTCCGAAGGCATTCTCTGAGGTGCAATCCGCGTTCCGCTGATGCCGTATCCGTAACAGTTCGCGCCGCTAAGCCGTTCCACCACTTTCCAGTATACATGTTCCACGGAAGAGGTCCCCACTCCTTCTGTGATACTGTCTCCCAGAAACGCAATCTTTTTCCCCTGTAATTCCATAAATTATTCTCTCCTTTCCCGCCGCAAACAGGTACACACCTGCATCTTCTTCCCATTTCTTTTCATCATAGCACTCTTCCTCTCTCTTTACAATCACTTCCTCTGTTCTTGCCATCCATGCTCTGGCAGCAAAATATGCTCCAAAAAGCACAGAACCATATCACATCGCAGTGATCGAACTGGTTCCGGAAACTTGTAAAAATAGCAGTGGCTGTTTCGCCAGATTTGAGCTATAATAAAACGTAGATGTCAATCACGGATGCAGAGGCAAGTGGAGGAAAGTATGCGAAAATTTACAATCGGTCTGGTTCAGATGGATTCAGGACCGGACATCAATGAAAATATGAAGCTGGCAGAAAACTATGTAGCCGAAGCTGCCCGGGCGGGAGCAGAATTTGTATTATTTCCTGAGACCTCCGAGTATATCGGAAAGGATATCGCAGGACACGCCAGTGCGGTTCCAGGATATGTGAGCCGGAGATTTTCCAGTCTGGCAAAGCGCTATGGAATCTATCTGCACTGCGGCAGTATGACCGTTCGCAGCGGGATGGGGATGCCCTCCAATACTTCTTTTCTGTTTGGTCCTGACGGTGAAACCCGCGCCTGCTACAGCAAACTGCATATGTTTGATGTGGATATCCCAGGCGGAACCGTTTACCGGGAGTCCGATGAAATTTATCCCGGAAATGAAATCGTAATTGCGGATACCGAGCTTGGCATGTTTGGATTTTCCATCTGTTACGATCTCCGTTTTCCGGAACTCTATCGCCTGATGGCCATTTCAGGTGCTGAGATTCTTCTCGTATCAGCAAATTTCACCCATACGACAGGGGAGAGGCACTGGGAAACTCTTCTTCGGGCAAGGGCAATTGAAAATGCGTGTTTCGTAGTTGCCGCAGACCAGTGCGGAACCAAACCTGGTTTTGAAGCCTATGGTCATTCCATGATCATCGATCCTTTCGGAGAGATCCTGGCCGTTTCCGGTGAACGTCCCCAGGTGCTTCTTGCCGAACTTGATCCGGAACTTCTGATTCAGGCAAGAAATCAGATCCCTTCCCTTATGAACAGGCGTGATGATCTCTACGATTTATACACGGATCATATGAAAATCTACGAATAAAACCAGATTCTGACAGGATACGGTATACAAAAGCAGATCCGGATTCCTGTTAAAGATAGATCTGCCCGGCAAATGGGCGTGAAAGGAGTCATTATGAATAATTTTGTACAGTATACCCCAACAGAGGTTGTTTTTGGAAGGGGTACAGAAAAACAGGCAGGCGCAGAGGTAAAGAAGTGGGGCGGCACAAAAGTATTGATCGTTTTTGGCGGCGGAAGCGCCCGGCGCAGTGGCCTGCTTGACAGAGTAGAAGAGTCCCTGGCGCAGGAAGGAATCTCCTATCAGGAATTTGGCGGAGTAAAACCGAATCCCAGGCTTGCTTTTGCCGAAGAAGGTGTTCATAAAGCACTGGCTATGGGTGCAGATCTGATTCTGGCTGTAGGCGGAGGAAGTGCCATTGATACAGCCAAAGCCATCGCCCATGGTACCGCAAATCCTGAGCATGCTCTGTGGGATATCTGGACGGGAAAAGTACCTCTTACCAAATCTCTTTCTGTGGGAGCTGTACTTACCATTCCGGCTGCCGGAAGCGAGATGAGTGATTCCGCAGTTCTCACCAATGAGGCAATCGGAAAAAAAGCAGGAATCAATACTCCATTCAACCGCTGCAAATTTGCGATTATGAATCCGGAACTTGCATCAACTCTTCCGCCCTATCAGATCGCATGCGGTGTTACAGATATCATGATGCATACTATGGAACGGTATTTTATCCCGGATAGCCACTGCGAGATGACAGACGAGATTGCGGAAGGACTTCTTCGCACGGTAATCCGAAACGGGAAAAAGGTACTGGAGAACCCGGCAGATTACGATGCTATGGCAGAAGTGATGTGGTGCGGAAGCCTTTCCCACAACAATCTTACGGAATGCGGAAGAGGTAAGGATTTTTCTGTACATAAGCTTGGACACGCATTAAGTGCCAGATATGACGTAGCTCACGGCGCATCTCTTGCGGCAGTGTGGGGATCGTGGGCGAAATATCAGTATGAGGAAGAGGAGGTCATCTGGAGATTTGCCCGCTTCGCACAGAAGGTATGGAATGTGGAAGAGAGTACACAGCATAAGATGGCTGTAGAAGGTATCGAAAAAACCGTCGTATTTTTCGAAAGCCTGGGTATGCCGGTCAATCTTCGGGGACTTGGAATTGAACCATCCGATGAAGATCTGAGAGCTCTGGCTCTGGATGCCACCATGAAGGATACCGTAAAGCTTTCCAGAATCCGCGGTCTTGGTGCACAGGAAGTCTACGAAATCTATCAGATGGCGAAATAAAAAATTTTTTTAAGGGATTGACAAATTTCTTTTCTTGGAGTAACGTAAAAGCATCACATGTCGAGCCCGGTCTGGCACGACATTAATATGAACGAAAGGAGGACTACTATGATGACCAACACGATTTATCGCAATTCATTTATCAATCGAGATCGCGTATACGATATGACTGCGTCTGTCAGTATCTCAGATTTGGGAATCGTAGTCTGCCCTTCTTTCGGAAAGCAACGGGACATTTGATTTCTTTTCTTTTGTTTCCTGCCGGTACACTTACAGAAGGCGCAGTATCTGATTGCTGCGGCTCTTTTTTTGTTGTTTTTTAGCTGTGACAGGAACTATCCGCAATTTTCAGATTCTGCATATGACTCCTTCTTTTACATAGATTTTGATTCATTTCTACTGCAGTACGTACGATGTCTTTTGCATGGCATCACATCAAAGAGGAGGTCTTATCATCATGCAAAAAAATCCCATTGGCAGGTATCTGCTGAATCACTGGTACTACTATGTTCTGGCTTTGCTGTCGCTTATCTTCAGTGTCATCCTCGATATGCTTGCGCCCCTTGTAACGCTGCACATTGTCGACGATATTCTGATCGGCCATCAAATGGAACTGCTCTGGAAATATCTCATTGCATTTTTACTGATCGGTGCGGGCCGCGCTTTCTTTCAGTACGTCAAGGAATATCTCTTTGACCTGAGCAGTGTCCGTGTGGCCTGCCGCATGAGAGGAAATCTGTTTCACAAAATTCAGCGGCTTTCTGTCGATTATTTCGACAACAATAACACTGGTGAGCTGCTTGCACGTGTCCGTGACGATATCGACCGGATCTGGGATATCCTCGGCTTTGCCGGAATGCTGATTCTGGAAGGACTCGCCTGTATCATCATGTCACTGTTTTACATGATCCATCTGGATATTCCGCTGACCCTCATTTCGATCGTGATTTTACCGGCAGTCGCTTTTATCGCCGTTCGCCTGGAAAACGAACTGGACCGGGTCTATGATTCCATCAGCGAAGAGAACGCTGTTTTGAATACGGTCGCTCAGGAAAACCTGTCCGGTGTCCGTACCGTAAAATCCTTTGCCCGTGAGTCATATGAGATCGAAAAATTCCGAAAACACAATGAGAAATACTGTGACCTCAACATGGAGCAGGTAAAGGTTCTCGTAAAATATGACCCTGCCATCACATTTCTCACAAAAGTGATGCAGATCCTAGTGCTTCTGGTCGGCGGTTACAGCGTAATCCAGGGAAGAATTACCCTGGGAGTTTTGAGTGCCTTTATGGAATATACCTATAAGGTTGTCTGGCCGATTGAAAATATCGGATGGCTTGGAAACTGCTTTGCTTCGGCAATCGCCTCCAACAAAAAGATTAACAAAATTCTGGCAGAAGAACCGAAAATAAAAGAATCCGATCATGCCATTGTTCCCGATCAGGTAACCGGAGACCTTTGTTTCCGCAATGTAGGCTTCTCTCTGCATGGAATGCCGATTCTAAGTGACATCAGTTTTCATCTGGAAGCCGGCAAAACACTGGGAATCATGGGCATGACCGGCTCCGGAAAAACTACTATCGTCAATCTTCTGGAACGATTCTACGATGTCACGGAAGGGACGATTCTTCTGGATGACACTGATATCCGGGATCTTCCCATCCATACGGTGAGGGATGCCTCTTCTGTTGTCATGCAGGATGTATTTCTGTTTTCAGATACAATCTCAGAAAATATCCGTCTGGGAAGCAGAAGCTCTATGACTCCGGGTGAAGTAAATTCTGCAATCAAGGCAGCCTGCGCTTCTGAATTTGTGGATCACCTTTCCGAACGCGGTGAAACTGTGATCGGCGAACGCGGAGTGGGGCTTTCCGGAGGTCAGAAACAGCGGCTTTCGATTGCGAGAGCACTTGCCAAACCTGCTCCCATTCTGGTTCTCGATGATTCCACCTCTGCCCTGGATATGGAAACAGAATATGAAATTCAGACACAGCTTGCCCGCAAAAAGGATGTATCCAAAATTATCATTGCACACAGAATTTCTTCTGTTCAGAATGCAGATGAAATCATTTATCTGGATCATGGCCGGATTGCTGAACGCGGTACTCACGAGGAACTGATGGCCTACAAAGGACTTTACTATTCAACCTGGGAAGCTCAGTACGGCGATTATCACAGGGCGCTGGAAGCCTTAAATAAAACATACTACTAAAATCTCTATGAAAGGATCCGATATCAAATGGCTATTAACTCAACCAAGATGGATGAGCAGCAAAAGGAAGTTGTCAAAAGCGCTACCATCCTGCGGCTCTTCTCCTACCTGAAACATTATAAGCGTCAGGTGGCTCTGGTACTTCTGGTTCTGATCGGCACCATCGCCATTTCCACAGTTAACCCGCTTCTTCTGGAACGCGCAATCGATGTCAACATTGCCAGGAAGGACTGGAATGGCCTGCTTGTGCTGTGTGCGGCGATGCTGATTCTGAATCTGATTTACGCTGCCGGTGTCCGCCTTCGCATGCTTTTGATGTCACGGATTACCAATAAAATACTGCTGCAGATCCGCGACGAACTATACTGTCACATCCAGACACTAAGCTTTAGTTTTTTCGACAGCCGTCCGGTTGGCAAGGTTCTTGCCCGCATCATCGGAGATGTGAATTCCCTGAAGGATGTTCTGAATGACGGTGTCACAAAACTAATACCAAATATTCTGACCATCCTGACCATTCTGATCATTATGATGATAAAGAATATCTATCTCGCTCTCAGCGCCATTCTGGTGCTGCCGCTGATTATCATCGGTATGTACTTTATCCAGATTGTCGCACATAAGAGATGGCAGGCATTCCGTCAGAAAACCTCTAATATTACTGCTTACATCCATGAAGATTTTTCCGGAATCCGTGTAGTCAAAAGCTTTACTGCGGAGGAGGAATCTCAGAAGGAATTTGACCGGCTGCTCAGCGAACAGGAAACGGCTTTTGCCCATGCAGTTCGTCTGGCGGATGGATTTTCGGCAGTCATTGAAATCACCTGGGGAATCGGTACTTTTCTTCTCTATTTCATCGGTATTTCTATACTGGGTGTTGATGCAGTCCCTGTTGGTACGTTTACCGCTTTTGCCATGTACCTTTCCATGTTCTGGGATCCGATTCAGAATCTGGCAGGTTTCTACAATAAACTGGTCACCAATCTTTCTGCTGCTGAGCGGGTTTTTGACATTCTGGATACACCTGCCGAAGTTGCTGATGCCCCCGGCGTCACTGATCTGCCTCCGATTCAGGGAAAAGTTACTTTTGATCATGTCAGCTTCGCCTATTCCGATGAACCGGAAACCATGGTACTGAACGATGTCAGCTTTACAGCCCAGCCTGGCGAGACGATTGCTCTGGTCGGACCAACCGGTGCCGGAAAAACCACAATCGTCAATCTGATCAGCCGGTTCTACAACATTACCTCAGGAACCGTCCTGGTAGACAATCACAGTCTGATGGACGTCTCCATCAAAAGCCTTCGTGCTCAGATGGGTGTTATGACACAGGATAATTTCCTGTTCTCCGATACTATCCGGGACAATATCGCTTATGGACGGCTCGATGCCACCGATGAGGAAATCATTGCTGCCGCAAAAGCAGTTCATGCACACGAATTCATTATGGAACTTCCGGATGGATATCAGACAGAAATCAGCGAACGCGGTACCAGGCTCTCCAACGGACAGCGTCAGCTGCTGGCCTTTGCCCGCACGATGATCTCCGACCCGCGGATTTTGATCCTGGATGAGGCAACTTCCAGTATTGATACCAGAACCGAAATCCAGGTACAGCAGGGAATTGAAAGTCTGCTCAAGGGCAGAACTTCTTTCATCATCGCGCATCGGCTTTCTACGATAAAAAATGCGGATCGTATCTTTGTAATTGATCACGGAAAGATCTGTGAAGCCGGTAATCACGAGGAACTTATGGCTCAGAAAGGCGCGTATTATGAGCTCTATCAGGCTCAGTTTCGGAGGGTTGTATGAGCATCAAGGGCTTTTGGGGTGAATTTCTCAAAGAAAGCGGGCTTCCGGCAGATACCGTCTGTTCGGAATACTTCCACTTTGAACTTTCAGAATATTGGGCAAATGAATTGTTAAGACTCGTTTTAACCGGACAGAAAAAGGCGCCTCCAGCAGTCTTGAGGGATAGAAGACTTCGAAGTCTTCTATCCCCCACACACCATTTACACCATTTCCTTCGCACAAAACATTTGATTTTTGTTACTTGTTCAAGCTGCACGCGAAACAGCTGTGCAAAAACAGACTCTCGTAAGCAGCCCCTAAAAAACGCCGGCGCTCCAAAAGGTCCACTGGGCCTTTTTCTGTAAAGCGTCCTTATGCGACCTGAACGGTAACTCATTTGTAAATAGAGTTTCAATCTTCGCTTTCTTTCCTTGACAAAGAGAACAGCCCTGCTATATGATGTTACATGTACACTTCGCTGGGGTCCCACATTTTGCCCTGCCGGATTGTTTTGGAAACTAATGATGCAGCGCTGATATAAGGATTGAAACGATCATGAAGTTTTTCAAAAAAGCTAACATTTTTTCTTCTATATTAATTGGTTGTTGTTTTGCACTTCTCGCAGTCGGCTGCGGAACCTCATCGGAATCCACTCTGGTTCCTTCCGAAAGTTCCGGGCAGAAAATCACCGCGGTAGCTACTATTTTCCCACAGTATGATTTTCTTCGCCAGATCGGCGGTGAATATCTGGATCTTCATATGCTGCTCTCCCCTGGCGCGGAGAGTCATTCATTCGAACCCACCCCAGGAGATATGATCACTGTATCAGAATGTGATCTCTTTGTATATATCGGCGGAGATTCGGATGCATGGGTCGATACCATTTTGGATTCCATCGACTCCTCCTCCATGGAAATCGTAACTTTGATGGATTGTGTGGATACCGTCGCCGAAGAAACTGTGGAAGGTATGGAATCCCACGGTCACAGCCACTACCACGAAGATTCGGAGCGCGACGAAGCGCATGATACCGATGAGCATGAGGTCGGGCACGAAGTTGAGCAGGATGAGCACGTATGGACCTCCCCTGCCAACGCGATCCGGATTGTGCAGAAGCTGTGCGATGCTCTTTGCAGAATTGATCCGGACCATGCAGAAGAATATCAAAGAAACACGGATGACTATATTGCACAGCTGGAAATACTGGATGATGAATTTCAGAATGTCATTGATCATGCAGCAAGACGTACGATTATCTGTGGCGATCGTTTTCCTTTCCGGTATCTGGCTGATGCCTACGGTCTGGATTACTACGCTGCCTTTCCCGGTTGTTCTTCCGAGTCAGAAGCCAGCGCAAGGACCATCTCTTTTCTCATTGACAAAATTGAAGAGGAAAAGATTCCTGTGGTCTTTCACACGGAGCTGTCCAATGAAAAAATGACCGATTGTATCTGTGAAGCTACCGGAGCGAAAAAACTTCTGCTTCACTCCTGTCATAATCTCTCAAAGGATGATTTTGAAAATGGTGCAACTTATCTTGGTCTGATGAAACAGAACGTTACCGCATTAAAGGAGGCTTTGAATTAATGGCACTGATTACCTGTAAAGATGTCACCTTTGCCTATGAAGGTGTACCTGTTCTCACGGATGTGAACTTTTCTGTGGAAGCCGGTTCCTATCTGTGTATTATTGGTGAAAATGGTTCCGGCAAGAGTACGCTGATCAAGGGACTCCTTCATCTGAAAAATCCTTCCCAGGGAACAATTGTCACCGATGATGGGCTCCGCCATAATGAGATCGGCTATCTTCCTCAACAGACAGATGCTCAGAAAGATTTTCCCGCCAGTGTATGGGAAGTGGTTCTCTCCGGACGTCAGAATCATTCCCATCTGTTCCCCTACTATACAGCCGCAGACCGCAGGGAAGCACTCCGCAACATGGAGCTTCTGGACCTTATGCCCCTCAAAAAAAGGTGCTATCGTGATCTCTCCGGTGGTCAGCAGCAGAGGGTTCTCCTGGCCCGGGCACTCTGCGCTACCACGAAACTTTTGCTCCTTGATGAACCAGTTACGGGACTGGACCCGGTTATGACCGGCGAAATGTACCAGCTGATCCGCCGCATCAATCAGGAGGAAAAGGTAACGATCATCATGGTCTCACATGATATCCGCAACATTCTCCCGGATGCCACACACATCCTGCATTTGGATCAGAAGCAGCTGTTCTTTGGTTCGACAGCAGATTATCTGAAGACGGAATACGGAAAACAGTTTGTGGGAGGTATCAGCTTATGATTTCCATGGTTGTAAAAATGCTTTCTTATCCTTTTATGCAGCGCGCTCTTCTGGTTGGCATTCTTGTTTCTCTCTGTGCGGCACTTCTTGGTGTGAGTCTCGTATTGAAACGTTACTCCATGATCGGAGATGGTCTTTCTCATGTGGGATTTGGTGCGCTGGCTATCTCAATGGCTCTTGGCTTTGCCCCTTTGGCGTTTACCATTCCTGTAGTCGTGATTGCCGCCTTTTTACTCCTTCGCATGAATGAATCCAGTAAGATCAAAGGCGATGCTGCGATTGCCCTGATTTCCAGCAGTGCTCTGGCAATCGGTGTCATCACTGTTTCCTGGTCCAGCGGAATGAATACGGATGTGAACAATTATATGTTCGGCAGTATCCTCGCCATGAGCAATGAAGATGTCGTACTAAGTGTGATTCTTTCTGTGATAGTTCTGATTCTTTTTGTCATCTACTATCATCGAATCTTCGCAGTTACGTTTGATGAAACCTTTGCCCGTGCAACCGGAGTCCACGCAGAAATCTACAATATGCTTCTTGCGTTCCTGACGGCTGTCACCACCGTTCTCGGCATGCGGATGATGGGAGCTCTTTTGATTTCCAGTCTCCTGATTTTCCCGGCACTGACTTCCATGCGGCTGTGTCACACCTTCCGCGGTGTTGTCATCTGCTCTGCGATTCTCTCTGTCGTTTGTTTTCTGCTCGGAATGGCCCTCTCGTTTTTCATCTCTTCCCCGGCAGGTGCCACTGTAGTTGTTGTCAATCTGGCTGCCTTTCTGATCTTCTCTCTGATCGCCTGGTTTCGGGAACATATGAACTAAATCACAAAAGCCTCGCATGTGTGCGAGGCTTTTGTGATTTTACACGTTTCTTTCAGGAAAGATCCCGGATTACTTTTTCACAGATAAATTCTCTTACAAACTGTTTATCCACAGTTTGATCCTCATCTCCCAGGAAAATGGCATAGGCTGCAATACTCGAGAGAATAATGGAGCTTACCAGACTGTCCGGAAGATCCTTTCTCAGAACCCCTTCTTCCATTCCGCATTTTGCCAGCTGCAGAGCGTCTTCCCGGATCCGGCAGATCCCATCTTTTCCCGCGATTAACTTTTCCCGGATACCAAAAGGCAATTCTCCCCAGCGCCGGAAAATATAGATAAAAGGTACAAAACCCTGATGCGGCTGATACTTCTCATCCATCCATTCAAGGACACACAAAAACTTTTCCGAAAAAGTACTGCGTTCATCTGATTTCTGTCTGATTCTGCAGATTACATTTTCCATATTATATAGAATCGCCTGACCAATAATTTCTTCTTTATTCTCAAAGTATTCATAGGCTGTACCTTTGCCAATCCCGGCTCTGGTCGTGATATCAGATACCTTTAAAGCATTGATATCCGCACCTTCTTCCATCAGCGATAACACAGCTTCATAGATTTGTTTCACTTTCGTAGGCAATTCATCTTCTTGCATTCCCATTTTCCCGCTTCTTCTATTCTGTCTCATCACTTTTTCCTGTTACTCCTCTTCCTCTGTTTCGATCATCAGATTTGTTTCTTTGATCAGATCCAGTTCCTCATCCGCCGCATCCAGCTCGCTGTCTTTGATCGTAACATACTGCTTTCTGTTCAGCAGATCGTAGATGCACGGCACTACAAACAGGGTCAGAAGTGTACCGTACAGTAAGCCGCCGATGACTACGACAGCCATTGGCTGTGTCATATCTGCTCCCATTCCGATACCCGCTGCCATCGTGGAAAGTCCGAGAATGGTTGTGAGTGCGGTCATCAGAATCGGACGGATACGCGTCTTTCCTGCTGTTATAATTGCTTTTTTCTTTTCCATGCCAGCTGCACGAAGCTGATTGATATAATCCACCAGCACAATACCGTTATTAACAATCACACCGCAGAGCATTACCATTCCCAGCATAGCGATAATGCTGACATCCATACCTGCCGCAAGAAGTCCAAGGAACCCCCCGGTAAATGCCAGCGGAATGGTAAACATTACAATGAACGGGGACAGCAGAGACTGGAACTGAGCCACCATGATCAGATACATGAAAATCAAAGCCAAAACCAGCATCAGCAGTACATCACTCATGGCATCCCGAATCGTTGCATCCTCTCCTGTCATTTCCCAGGTACAGCCGGCAGGCATCTCATAATCTTTCAGTGCCTTTTCGACTTCGTTGGACACAAGTGTAACATTGTGATCTGAATCCACCTCTCCGCTGACTGTAATATACCTGGTCTGATTGATTCTCCGGATCGAATCCAGTCCTTCTGTTTCCTCAAAATCCGCCAGTTCCTCCACCGGTATTTCTTCTGTCGATCCGTCTGCTCCGGTGGCTGTGATTGTAAAATTCTTCACGTCTTCACGCGTATATGTCTTTGCCTCGCCATCTTCCACATAGATCTTATAGTCATCGGTATCCGTGGACAGTGTTGTCGTACTGCTGCTCTCTGCCAGTTTTGTACGGATCTGCTGATATACCTGCGCTACTGTCAGATTATGTTTGGAAGCTTCTTCCTTTTTCACAACCATATGCAGTTCATCCGTTGTTTCTTCCATTCCATCGGATACTTCTTTGATTCCTTCCACACCTTCCAGAATCTCTGCAATCTCTTTTGCAGCTTTCTGAAGCTGATCCATCTCTTTTCCTTTGATCTGGACAGAGACACCCGAACTTCCAAGCGCTGACATGTCAATCATGGAAGAGGAGACTGTCACTTCACATTCCAGATCACTGGTCATTTCCAGGATCTTCTTCTCCATCTCCGCTCCTGTCAGTTCTTTCTCCTTGCTGAGAATCAGATAGATCGTAGAAGAATTGGTGCTGCCGCTTCCTCCCAGCAGAGAATTTCCGCTGCTCACCATAGCACCGATGGATTCCACATCCGGAAGTTCGCTGACCAGGTCAATGACCTGATCCGTCATTGCTCCGGTCTCCTCCACAGACGCTCCCTCCGGAAGCGTGACTGTCATACTTGCCTGGGTGCTTTCCATCTCCGGCATATAAGAAAATCCCCTGGAAAAGCTTGCAGCTGCAGACACCGCCAGAATTACCACCACTGCTCCCAGCACTATCAGCTTATGGTGCAGACTCCACCCAAGTACTTTCTCATAGTACTTCATAACACGGCTTCCAAAACCGTTTTTTGCGCTCTTTGTTTTCCCGGTAGAATGTTTCAGCAGACCGGAAGCCATCATAGGCACAAAAGTCAGCGCAATTACAAGACTTGCAAGCAGCGAATAAGCAATGGTAAGTCCCATATCCACAAACAGCTGGCGGGTAATTCCTTCCATGAAAATAATCGGAACATACACGCAGACCGTTGTGAGTGTGGACGCCAGGATCGCTCCTGACATCTGTTTTGCTCCCTGTACGGCAGCTTTTCGCACCGGAATTCCAAGACTGTGCAGACGGTAGATGTTTTCAATCACAACGATCGAATTATCCACCAACATACCGACTCCCAGAGCAAGACCGGACAAGGAAATTACATTCAATGTAATTCCGGAGAAATACATCAGGACCACAGCAGTCAGAAGAGATACCGGAATGGAGCATGCCACAACTGCCGTCGGACGTATATCTCTGAGGAACAGAAACAGAATGATTACTGCGAGTACAGCACCCATCGCCAGGTTCTGAAGAACCGATTCTACCACCATATCGATATAGATTCCCTGATCCATCAATAAAGTGATATGAACTGCTTCATCTTCTTCCATCAGATCATCGAAGAAATCTTTCAGACGATCTGAAACTTCTCCTGTCGAATACCCTGTCTGTTTCTGGATAGACAACAGAATTCCATCTTCTCCATTAATTTTCGCATAGATTTCACTGGAATTGTCCGTCAGAATGACATCGGCCACGTCGGAGAGCAGGATTGGTTCCAAATCATCGATTCCCAGATCAAAGAGTACCAGGTTCTGCATATCGCTGAGGTCTTCAAATTTATCTCCCACACGGACAAGATATTTGATTCCTTCTTCTGTTACATAACCGGCTGGCATTGTGAAATTCTGAGCTGTCAGAATTCCCTGAATTGTTTCCATGGTAATCTTTGATGACATATCTGCTGATTCTATCGCCGATTCTTTCTGCTGCTCTAATTGTTCTTTTCCCTGCTCGAGCTGTTCTTTTCCCTCATCCAGTTTCAGCTGTCCAAGAGAAATTTCGGAAGATGCTCCTGCCATCTCGATCGTCGCATTAATCTGCTGTTTATTCAGTTCACGCAGCGCATCGCTGAGGGCTATTTTTCCGCTGGCGATCTGA
This sequence comes from Fusicatenibacter sp., assembly GCA_022766945.1. GTDB lineage: Bacteria > Bacillota > Clostridia > Lachnospirales > Lachnospiraceae > Fusicatenibacter. The sequence continues at coordinate 70,675 of JALEOU010000066.1, forward strand.
CTTTTTGCTGACTCAATCTGGGCTTTTGCCTCCTCGAGTTGGCGGATTCCTTCATTGATCTGTGCGATACCCTCATCAATCTTGCTGATGTTTTCCCGGATCGTCTCCTGTCCTTTTTCGACTTCCGTCAGGCTCTCTTCCAGCTGTGTCAGCGTAGCCTGCAGAGTGCTGCGCAGAGCTTTCATCTCATCCAGTTTGGCCTGCAGATGTTCTGTCAGAGAGTCCACATCCGAGAACTCTGTAATTCCCATCTGAGCTAGCAAGTCTGCTGCCTGATCATACTGTGCCTTCATCTGCTCCAGCGCAGCGCGTTCCTCCTCTGTCAGCGCATCTCCCTTTGCTTCCAGAGCATCAATCGCATTTTTCAGCTGAACAATCTGCTGAATCTGTTCTGTATCAGAGAGAAAAGCAGCTAACTGTTCGATCTGCTGATCCAATGTATTCATCTGATCCCTTAAAGAATCCAGCTGCTCAGGCAGTTTCTCCATCTCCGCAAGCGCTGTCTCCAGCTGCTTTTTCTGTGAATTCAGTTCTGCTTTCTGCGTCTGTAATTCCGTGATCTTATTCCCAATCTCAGTCAGCTTGTTATCAAGATCCACTTCAGTTTTCAGAATCTCATTCTGTTTCTGATTAAGCTGACTCTGCGCAGACGCAATCTGATCGGCAGCCGCAGACTGACCGCTCTTTAACTGATTCTTTCCTGCATCCAGCTCATCCTGGGCGTCATTCAGCTGTATTTGGGCATCTGTCAGTTCGCCCTCTGCCTCCGCAAATTTCCCTTCCAGTGCATCCTGAACCTTCTGATTGACCTGGTCAATCTTCTCCTGCCGCAGAATCACACGCACGGACTGTTCCACTTCACCGGTCGCTGTGACGGAAGCCACTCCTTCCAGACTTTCGATGTCGCTGAGCAGGCCCGACTCTGCATAATCCGTGATACCAATGTTATCCAGGCCGTCTTTTTCCACGGCCGCCACCATCACTGGCATCATGTCCGGATTAACCTTCATAATGATCGGATTTCCGATGGAATCATCCCAGTAGGCACTGATCTGATCCAGACTCTCCCGCATTTCCAGACTGACGGAATCCATATTGGTAGTCTGGGAAAACTCCAGAATTACCATCGAAACGTTTTCACTGGAAACAGACTGCACATTTTCAATATTACTGATGGAAGCCATCGCCTGTTCCACCGGCTTGCTGACTGTCTCCTCCACTTCGGAAGGACTCGCTCCTGGATACGTAGTCACCACGACTGCATAGGGAAGGCTCATATCCGGAAGCAGATCCGTCGTCATCCTGGAAAAGGAAACAACCCCCAGCACAATCACCAGCACAATTCCCACCCAGACAGTATAAGGCTTCTTAACGCTGAATTTTGGTAGCATAACACCTCTCCTTTACTCTCATTTCCGACCGACTGGTCAGTTCTGCAACAACTATAGCATACAACAAAAAAGCTTTCAATTTCCGTCCATCCTGTTTAATAAAAATTTAATAAACACGTCACGCCTGGACATTTTCCCGCTTTCGTGCTATAGTTAATTTCCAGCAAAAGAAAAGTCCCACGGAGGGAACTGCTTATGAAGAAAATCTTAATTGCGCTGCTAAAGCCATTGTCGTTTCTGCCTGCCCTGCTTATGATGTATACCATTTTTTCCTTTTCCGCCCAGACCGGAAGTGAATCTTCCGCCTTAAGCGAAAAAGTCACGCGGGGGATTGTCGTCACCGTCAACCGGGTCACCGACCGGGACTGGGATCACCGCGAAATCGAGCAGCGTGTCGACCGCTACGAACATTATGTGAGAAAGGCAGCACATATGACTGAATACTGCCTGCTTGCGATCACCATTGCCCTTCCTCTATACGTCTATGGTTTGCGTGGTATGGCACTGATGTTTCTCGCCGGTATACTCTGTGTCCTGTTTGCCGCCGGTGACGAGTACCACCAGTCTATGGTAGACAGCCGGGGGCCTTCTGTCCGCGACGTCGGAATTGACAGTTTGGGCGCATTGATTGGTATCCTGATTGTCCGTATTTTTTCATGGATTGCCCTTGGCGGACATACCCGAAAGCATCGATAATACATCAAGTCACGACAAAGTAAATGAGCTGATAGCCTCTGCTATCAGCTCAGACTGTCCTCATAATTCTGTACATCTCTTTTAAACTGTTCCCAGGCATCCTCATGATCCACAAAATACTTCGGACATTCTTTCCCCGTCACATCATAATGGCGAATGACATCTTCCGACGTGAGTCCAAACCGTTTGCACAGCCAGCCTGTCAGCTCTACCAGCGACTGATAAGTCGCACCATTGAACTGTCCTGTCTCATCGGGATGACAGCACTCAATCGACAGTGTATCTTTGTTCCGGTCGTTGGATGTATATGCCCACTCAGAGCTCGGGATACACTGAATCACCTCACCGTCCAGTCCAATCACAAAGTGACTGCTGGCTTTCGTTGCATGCGTGTCTTTCAGACTTTCAAAGTAATCACGGTTCTGCTGCGCTGTGCTTCCCGGATTTCCTGTATAATGAATCACAATACCATTTACCTGTTCCAGAGCGATCTGCGGTCTGGAGTAACTGTTAGGTGTCAGCAATTCCACCTGGATTGGCGGTGCACCTTCCCATTCGGACACAGTCAGATCTGTCTGAATGTCAATCTGCTCCTGATCATTCTGAAACAATTTTTTTCTGAGAAAAGGAATCAAAACTACACACACCAACAAAAAGACTGCCATGAGCAGGATCCTTCTTCTCAGTTGGGCCCGCCTTCTCCTGCGATTCATTTTCCCTGATCTTCTGGGACTATTTCTCCTTTGTGTCATATTAACCCCCTGTAATTTATGCTCCCCATGCATAGTTCTTTGCCCGCGGGAAGAAAAAAACAGAAGGAGAAACTCATCTTAACAACAGTTTCTCCTTCTTTTCCTTCCTCCGCACAGATCTGTTTTTTCATCCCTGCCGCACCTGCGCAGATCCGGCAAATACCTATTAATGATCTTCTACACTGTAATTCGGTGCTTCTTTTGTAATATGGATATCATGCGGATGAGACTCTTTCAGAGAAGCAGCGGAAATCTTCACAAACTTTCCGGTTTCTTTGAGTGTTTCGATATCTTTTGCTCCGCAATATCCCATTCCGGAACGAAGACCTCCGATCAGCTGGAACACCGTATCTTCTACCAGTCCTTTGTATGCTACACGGCCTTCCACGCCTTCCGGTACCAGTTTCTTGGCATCGGTCTGGAAATAACGATCCTTACTTCCATTTTCCATGGCTGCAATGGAGCCCATACCACGATATACTTTATATTTTCTTCCCTGGAAAAGCTCGAAATTTCCCGGGCTCTCATCACATCCGGCAAAGATGCTTCCCATCATGCAGACATTCGCACCGGCTGCGATCGCTTTTGTCATATCTCCGGAATATTTGATACCACCATCTGCGATGATCGGAGTTCCTGTCTTCTTCGCTTCCTCATAGCAGTTCATGACAGCGGTGATCTGCGGTACACCAATACCTGCAACTACACGGGTCGTACAAATCGAGCCAGGTCCGATACCCACTTTGACTGCATCCGCGCCGGCAGCAATCAGATCATGGGTTGCCTCAGCAGTTGCCACATTTCCGGCAATTACCTGCAGATCCGGATATGCGTCTTTGATCATACGAAGGGTATTAAAAATATTGGCAGAGTGTCCATGGGCAGAATCAATCACGATCACATCAACGTGAGCCTTGACAAGAGCATCCACACGCTCCAGAACATTTTTTGTAATACCTACAGCAGCTCCGCAGAGCAGACGTCCCTGCTCATCCTTCGCTGACAGCGGATATTTAATTGTTTTCTCAATGTCTTTAATCGTAATCAGACCTTTGAGATTAAAATCATCATCTACAATCGGAAGTTTCTCTTTTCTGGATTTTGCCAGAATAGCCTTGGCTTCTTCCAGAGTAACTCCAACCTTCGCTGTTACCAGATTCTCACTGGTCATTGACTCTTTAATCTTCTTGGAAAAATCAGTTTCGAACTTCAGATCACGGTTGGTAATAATACCCACCAGCTTTCCGTTCTCCGTAATCGGTACACCGGATATACGGTATTTCGCCATCAGATTATTGGCATCCTCCAGAGTATGCTCCGGAGAGAGGAAAAAAGGATCCGTAATAACACCATTTTCAGAACGTTTTACCTTATCCACCTCATCTGCCTGCTGCTCAATCGACATATTCTTGTGAATAATACCAATTCCTCCCTGACGAGCCATGGCAATCGCCATGCGGTGTTCTGTAACCGTATCCATGCCGGCGCTCATCATCGGAATATTCAGCTTGATTTTCTTGGTCAGATGTATAGTCAGATCTACCATATTAGGGGTTACTTCAGAATACTGCGGTACCAACAGCACATCATCAAAAGTAATGCCTTCACCAATAATTGTGCCCATTTCTCATTTCTCCCTTTCTTCTTAAGTCATTGTGAATTTCCAATTAGTGTACCAAAAATCAAAAACAATGTCAATCCATAAATACTTTTCTTGGAGCTCTGTTACGGATGTCCTTGATCATAATCTCATTGGGTTCAAAGATGACCATCTGCAGCGCATTCTGGTTTGAAATCACAATGGCATAAGGATTATGCCCTTCTCCCCGGATACCGGAGGAATAATCCACCTGTTTGATGCTACGGTTATTCTTGTAGGAATCCAGACGATGGGAGGCAAGAGGAGCCATGATTTCCATATTGGTAAGCTCGTAACTTGCAGCGCGTTTTCTTCTGGACTGGGAAAAAATGCGGTCGATATCCAGTTCCCCGTTCACATACAGATATTCAAATTCCACAGAAAGACGGGGCAGATAAAAATAATCCGCAAGTCCGAGCGCCAGCGCCAGGATCAGCGCGATGGGTGTAACGATAATACCTGCTACTGCAAAAATCACAGTGAAGAATATCATTACAAATTTAATCGTCTTGTCTTTCCCGGTGGGCTTTTTGCTGACCATCACCTCGGTGTACAAATCACTCATTTTCAATTATCCTCCTCAAGGTATGTAATAAAATCTCTGACATGCTCGACATTCTCCGTATTGATCAGCACGGCAAGGTAAACAGGCTCATACAGTGTCAGCTCCATCTCCCTGTAGCGGGGCAGATCCGTGATCTCCAGTTTTGTATCCCCGGGTTTTATTCCGTATTTCTCGCAGGTTTCTTCATCGAGCACCTCCGTAAGATCCATGAAAAACTCCTGACCTTCAAAGCTTTCATGAACCTCTTCCCCGCAGATCAGGACATCCAGACTCTTAGCTGCCACAACTGCATTGAACTTCATAAGGGTATTATAGTCTACATTCTGCATATCATAGCCGAACGAATAGCCGGTATCAATGCTGACAGTCTCATACTTATCACCGGTTCCGAGAATCTCCTTTAACTGTTCTTCCACAGGCTCCACCGACTCCACAAGTACACTGGAGTTTGATACTCCAACGCTTAAGATATCATAGTATTTGGCATTCTCGCGAATATCCAGGATGATGAAAATACCAGCGATCACACCGATCACGCCAAAGATCAGCGGTTTGTAATACGTCCAGATGTATTCCAGCTTCTCCTTCAGCCCCATCTGAGACAGTTTCTGCTTTTCCAGTTCTTTTTTCTCTTTGAACGTTCTGTCAGACTCATACCGACTTACCATAATTCCTTATTCTCCTTTTATGCTTGATCCCCCGATCACTGTTATTAAGTATATCACAAAAGGAGACCATCGTCTATATACGAATGGTCTCCCATTTGTGAAAACTCTTTGAAGTTTTTACATCATTCCCATTCCGCCATCAGCGCCTGCGGGCATAGCCGGAGCCGGTTCTTTAATGGTAGATACCACGGATTCGGTTGTCAGCAGTGTAGCTGCAACACTGGTTGCATTCTGCAGAGCACTTCTGGTAACCTTCACCGGATCCAGAATACCTGCCTGAATCATATCCACATACTCTTCCTTGTATGCATCAAATCCAACACCGACTTTGGACTCTTTTACTTTGTTAATTACAACAGCACCTTCCAGACCTGCATTTGCCACAATGTGGAACAGCGGAGCTTCCAGAGCTTTCTTAACGATTCTGGCTCCGATCTTCTCATCTCCGTCAAGAGTGTCAATCAGATCAGAAAGCTGTGTGGTAGCATGTACATAAGCAGAACCGCCTCCTGCGATAATACCCTCTTCCACAGCTGCTCTTGTTGCATTCAGCGCATCCTCCATACGGAGTTTTGCTTCTTTCATCTCAGTTTCGGTAGCGGCACCTACACGGATAACTGCTACACCGCCTGCCATCTTGGCAAGTCTCTCCTGCAGTTTCTCTTTATCAAACTCAGATGTGGTCTCCTCGATCTGTGCACGGATCTGTCCGACTCTTGCTGCGATTGCGTTCTTGTCGCCGGCACCGTCAACGATGATCGTATTCTCTTTCTGTACCTTTACGGATTTCGCACGTCCAAGCATATCCAGAGAAGCATCTTTCAGTTCCAGACCAACTTCTTCGGAGATTACCTGTCCGCCGGTCAGGATTGCGATATCTTCCAGCATTGCTTTTCTTCTGTCGCCGTATCCCGGAGCCTTAACAGCTACCACATTAAAGGTTCCGCGCAGTTTGTTGATCACCAGAGTCTGGAGAGCCTCACCCTCAACATCCTCAGCGATGATCAGCAGTCTGGAACCGGTCTGTACGATTTTCTCCAGCAACGGCAGAATCTCCTGAATATTGGAGAGTTTCTTATCAGTAATCAGGATGTATGGATTGTCCAGAACAGCTTCCATCTTCTCCATATCGGTGCACATGTAAGCGGAAATATATCCACGGTCGAACTGCATACCTTCTACCAGTTCAAGCTCGGTCTGCATGGTCTTGGACTCCTCGATGGTGATAACACCGTCTTTGGAAACTTTTTCCATTGCATCTGCAACCATCTGACCTACACTGTCATCTCCGGAAGATACAGCTGCCACTCTTGCAATCTGCTCTTTTCCATTGACTGGCTGGCTCATGGATGCAAGAATTTCAACAGCTTTGTCTGTTGCCTTTTTCATACCCTTACGAAGAACGATCGGATTTGCACCTGCTGCCAGGTTTTTGATTCCTTCATTTACCATCGCCTGTGCAAGGACAGTAGCGGTTGTAGTACCATCACCTGCAACATCATTTGTCTTGGAAGCAACCTCTTTAATCAGCTGAGCTCCCATGTTTTCAAAACCGTCTGCCAGCTCAATTTCTTTTGCGATTGTCACACCATCATTTGTGATCAGCGGAGCGCCGTACTGTTTGTCAAGTACTACGTTTCTTCCTTTTGGTCCAAGTGTTACACGTACGGTATCTGCTAACTGATTGACACCCTTCTGAAGAGCTGCTCTGGCTTCTGCTCCATACTTAATTTCTTTTGCCATGACTGTCATGCCTCCTGAATTTTCTTTTCTGATTTCTGAAACAATCCGTTCTCTCTTTTCATACCGGATTGTATCATGCCACGTTCCAAAATCATTCTGATTATGGAATCCTGTTATTTTACAACTGCAAGAATATCATCCTGTTTTACAATGATATAGGTTTCACCGTCAAGCTTCACATCTGTTCCCGAATACTTGGAATAAATGACCTGATCGCCTACGGCTACTTCCATCTTAACTTCTTTTCCGTCTTCCACTTTTCCGGGGCCTACTGCGATAACCTCAGCCTGCTGCGGTTTCTCCTGTGCCTGTCCCGGTAATACGATGCCGGACTTTGTGGTCTCTTCTGCTTTCAGCTCTTTTAATACAACTCTGTCACCTAAAGGTACTAACTTCATTTATATTGCCTCCTTCAAGATATTCTTCTTTTTATTAGCACTCAATCGATTCGAGTGCTACTTGATGTTTCTTACTATAGTGTTTCCGAGTTCTTTTCGCAAGTGCATGATTTTTGATATATTCTCGAATATACTCTTAATTTCTCTTGTATTCTTCAAATATCTCTTATTTTCTCATTTTGCCAACTTTTTCATATTTTATATTCTGTTTATATTTTTATTACATTCCCGCGGCCATTATTCATTTTACCCGATATATTTCCGCATATTCAGCAGCCAGGCGAATCGCTTCACACATACTTACCTCGCTGGCCAGATTCTTTCCTGCAATGTCAAATGCCGTTCCGTGATCCACTGAGGTTCTGATATAAGGCATTCCCAGGGTGACTGCAATAGTTCGCTCGAAATCAACCATTTTTGTCGCGATATGTCCCTGATCATGATACAGGGACATCACCGCATCATATTTTCCCATAAGCGCCTGATAAAAAACCGAATCCGCCGGAACCGGTTCATAGGCACAGATCCCCTGTTCTCTCGCACGTTCCACAGCCGGAGCAATCTCTTTCACCTCTTCCATGCCGAATAATCCGTGCTCCCCGCTGTGGGGATTCAGACCCGCCACTGCAATCCTTGGATTTTGGATGCCAAGTTTCTTTAATACTCCATGGCAGCGCAGGATAAATTGATAAATGCGTTCCTCTTTTACCTGTTCCAGAGCATCCTTCAGTGACAGATGACGGGTCAGGAAAAATACCTTCAGATTTCTCACCTGAAACATCGTCATAGGGTCCTTTGTCTCGAGGAGATCTGCGAGAATCTCCGTATGACCGATATAGGGAACCCCGGCAGCCTTCAGCGCTTCTTTTTGAATGGACGTCGTCGCAATCGCATCCGCCTGTCCTGTTTTCAGAAGTCGTACGGCTTCTTCAATAAATTCATAGGCTGCGCGGCCCGCTTTTGCCTGTATTTCTCCAAATACCAGTTCCCCCGAACGGACATTGTCAAGATTTCTGTAGTCAATCACTCCGCAGTGATAGATTCCCTCCTGCGCATGTCCGATCGCATGAAGCTGCAGGGGAAGACCGGTAATTGTAAGTGCCTGCTCCAAAACAGATTTCTCTCCTGTCAGTATCGGTTCACACCAGTCATGCAATTCCGGGTGTGCCAGCGCTTTTACCGCAATCTCCGGACCGATTCCAGCCGGATCTCCGATGGGAATCACTACTCTTTTCTTTTTACCTGTTTCCATATCCTTTCTCCTCACACTCTTTCCTTTGTGTTCTCTGACAGAAAAAGAGCCGTCATGGTACTCAGTGCAAGCCGGTCTGGTCCATGGCAGCTCTTATTTTTATTTTGCTTCTTCCGAATGAGTTTCGGCTTTTGTTTTCAGATTCTTGCGTGCTTTAATCTCATCGAGTTCATCAAAAATATAATCATTCAAAACTTTGATATAAGTTCCTTTCATACCGCTGGAACGTGATTCGATCACACCGGCGCTCTCAAATTTCCGAAGTGCATTTACAATCACAGAACGGGTAATGCCCACCCGGTCCGCGATCTTACTTGCAACCAGAATGCCTTCATCTCCGTTCAGCTCATCGAAGATATGAATAATCGCTTCCAGTTCTGAGAAAGAAAGTGTATTAAATGCGGATTTTACTACCTGTACTTTTCGGTTCTCTTCCACATTTTCCTCATTAACCGACCGCATCATTTCCAGACCTACCACCGTCGTACCATACTCACTGACGATGATATCATCAATATCATACTGCGGACTGCCCCGATACATAAAAACGGTTCCCAGACGCTCACCCGCTATCTCAATGGGGCAGATAATTGCATTGTAGCGTTCCACGCCCGGACACTCAAAGCCCAGGGTTTCCAAATTTACATTCTCTTTTGTTGAAAGAACACCCAGCAGACGCTCATTCAGGGCACCATCCACATAGCCGCCCACTTTGTCTTCGATCAATTCCGTGATTTCTTCCACTCCGGAACAAAGACTGATGCCAAGTACTTTCCCCTTCTTACTGATGACAAGGATGTTTGAATCCAGGGTTTCCATCATAACTTCACAGATATCATTGAACACAACCTTCGTCGAATGATTGTTGTGAAGCAGTTTGTTGATTTTTCTTGTTTTATCCAACAGTTGTACGCTCATCTTCTTCTCCTTTCACTGTATTTACGAAGCCTTTCATTTACATCCTTATTCGCATCCGGAAATCTGCTAAATCTCCTACCCTGTTCTCTTCTTTTAGCTTCCTGAATCTGCGCAAATTTTCAGACACACTCTTAGACTAGTCTAATTCTATCACGAAGTTTTTAGAAAATCAATACACTATTCTGACAAATACAGAGACTTTGTTTATTCAGCAAATTTTGTTTAATCGCAAAAAGGGTCACTGGACCTTTTACCCGCATATATGGCAATCAAAAACAGGCGCAACAAACCTTTCAAAAGTTTGTCCGCCTGTTTTTTGTTTTTGATCGGTCAGTCTTTTCGCTCAAGCACCTCAACATAACCGCAATGTTCGTCTGCACAAACCAGTTTATTTCCCTTTTCGACCATATAGCCTCCGCAGCTGGGGCATTTCTTCAGAGACGGCTTTTGCCAGGACATGAAATCACATTCCGGATTTTTCTCACATCCATAATATTTTCTGCCCTTCTTTGTCTTTCTGAGAATCACTTCGCTTCCGCATTTCGGACAGGGAACACCAATCTTTTCCAGATAAGGCTTCGTATTCTTACATTCAGGGAATCCAGGGCAGGCAAGGAATTTTCCATGCGGTCCGTATTTGACAACCATATTGCGCCCACAGTTTTCACAGATGACATCCGTAACCTCATCCTCAACCTTCACCTCTGCGAGTTCTTTTTCCGCTTCCTGAACCGCACTGTAGAGATCCGGCCAGAAATTTCTCACAACGGTTTTCCACTGAACCGTTCCGTCTCCGACCTTGTCCAGCAAAGACTCCATCGTAGCAGTAAAGTTCACATCCACGATACTCGGAAATGCCTGCTTCATCATATTATTTACGACTTCACCCAGCTCTGTCATATACAGATTCTTATTTTCTTTGGCCACATAGCGGCGATTGATGATCGTTGTTATCGTCGGTGCATAAGTACTCGGCCGTCCAATTCCCAACTCCTCTAACGTCTTTACCAGAGAAGCTTCCGTGTAATGCGCCGGTGGCTGTGTAAAATGCTGCTGCGGAACAAATTTTTCCAGAGTCAGTCCGGTACCTTCCTCCAGTCCGCGCACAGCCACATTGTTTTCTTTCTTTTCGTCATCCGCCTCTGTATACACTGACATAAACCCGTCAAATGCAACCCGGGAGGAGGATGCGGTAAAAAGATACTCGCCGGCACTGATTCTGGCAGAAATCGTCTCATAGACTGCCGGCTGCATACGGCTGGCAACAAACCGTTTCCAGATCAGCTGATACAGCCGGAAAAGATCTCTTGGAAGTGCATCTTTTAATTTCACCGGCGTGTTGGTCACATCCGTGGGACGGATGGCCTCGTGCGCATCCTGTGCTTTTTTATTCTTATTCTCTGTCGTATCACCTACGGCAGCATATTTGTCTCCATACTGCTCTTTGATAAAGCTGCGGGCAGCCAGATCTGCCTCCTCCGAGATTCGGGTAGAATCTGTACGCAGATAAGAAATCAGAGCAACGGTTCCCTTTCCTTTGATCTCCACTCCCTCGTAAAGCTGCTGTGCCAGTCTCATCGTCTTCTGTGTGGAATAATTCAGCGCCTTGGACGCTTCCTGCTGAAGAGTACTGGTCGTAAAAGGCAACGGTGCTTTTTTCGCCCTCTCACCCTTTTTCACTTCCGACACCTGATAGGAAACACCATCCAGTCCGCTTAAAATTCCGTCCAGCTGTTCCTTCGTCTCAATCGAAATTTTTTCATTGCCTTTCCCGTGAAATTTGGCCAGAAGCGGTTTCTTTTCTCCCGGAATCAGAAGTTCTGCTTCCAGAGTCCAGTATTCCTTCGGGATAAATGCATTGATTTCCTCCTCACGGTCTCCGATAATCCGAAGTGCCACGGACTGGACACGGCCCGCCGAAAGTCCGCGCTTAATCTTCTTCCACAACAGAGGACTGATTTCATAACCCACCATGCGGTCCAGACACCGGCGTGCCTGCTGTTCATCCACCAGGTTCATATCGATGTCCCGCGCCTGTTTGATCGATGCTTTCACAGCAGTCCTGGTGATTTCGTTAAATGTAATCCTCTGCATCTTACTTTCATCCAGATTCAATGCCTTGGAAAGATGCCAGGAAATTGCTTCACCTTCACGGTCAGGGTCCGTTGCAAGATAAACCTTTTCTGCTTTCTTCGCCGCTTTTCTCAGGGAAGCGAGCAGTTCGCCCTTCCCTCGGATTGTGATATATTTCGGTTCAAAATCGTGTTCTATATCAATCCCCAGCTGACTTTTGGGAAGATCCCGGACATGCCCCATGGACGCTGCCACCTCATAATTTGATCCAAGATACTTCTTAACCGTCTTTACTTTGGCCGGAGATTCCACAATTACCAGATACTTTGCCACTCTATTGCCTCCTGAAAAGTTTACAAATTTAGCTAACTATACACCAAAAAGTTTTTTCTTGCAAGTCCTTTTCTTTCTTTGAAACCTTCTTTCCCGGCATGAACATGAAAAAATTTCTACATTTTTGTCGTTTTTTGCAAAGTATTACTTCTTTTTTCCCCTGTTTTCTCTGTTGATCTCGTACCATCCCGGAGGATTTTCCACCACACGGCCCTCCAGTTCCAGACGAAGAAGCACTTGAGTTAACACCAGGAACTCCAGCCCCGTTTTCTTTTGAAGCTCCGCCATGGAAAGTCTGTTTCCCTGAAGTGCAGCCATGATTTTCCCAGGCTCCTTGCTGTAGCACACAGCCGTTTCCGTCTCTTCTGCTTTTTCCGCGATTCCAAGTTCTTCCAGCACATCCGTTGGTGACAAAGCGATCGATGCTCCCTGCGCGATCAGACGGTTGCATCCTGCACTCAGCTGATCATTGACTCTTCCAGGCAGCGCAAAAATAGTTTTTCCCTGCTCCAGTGCGTAATCTGCCGTAATCAGAGAACCGCTTTTTTCTTTTGCTTCTATTATTAATACCACATCCGACAGTGCACTGATGACCCGATTGCGCAGCGGGAAATGCCAGGATCTGGGCGGATCGCCATGAGGAAATTCGGTCAGGATTCCACCCCCATGTTCCAGCATGTCCAAAAGCAGCGGATAGTTTTCCTTTGGATAACAGATGTCCGCTCCGCATCCAAGCACCGCAAAGGTTGCCCCTCCTCCATTTAGTGCTCCCCGATGCGCCAGGGCATCAATTCCATAGGCCAGACCGCTGATGATCTGTACTCCATGTTCTGACAGTACTCTTGCAAAACGAAGTGCCTGACTTCTCCCATAGGCACTGCACATTCTTGCCCCAACAATCGCCACTGTCGGTTTTTCGTCCGAAGGCACAGCTCCCTTGCTATAGAGACGATCCGGCATATTTTTGTAGGGCATCAGGCGTTTCGGGTATCCTTCGCACCCTCTGTCATAATATACAACATCCGCTCTCACTTTATAACCTCCAAATCTTTTTATCGGCGCTTCTTAAGCAGACTGCCTCACTGATATGTGCACTTCCAATCAGCTCTGCGCCCTCCAGATCCGCGATGGTACGTGCTGTCTTAATAATTCCGTGGTAGGCTCTTGCACTCAGCTTCAGCTGTGCAAACGCCTGGGCAAGCAGCTGTTCCGCCTCCCTTGTAAGGTGACAATATTCCTGTACCTCTTTTACCGACAGTTCACTGTTAAACCGGATTTTCTGCCCCTGATAACGTTCCTGCTGCAGCTTCTGCGCTTTTTGCACTGCACGCCGCATCTGGGCCGAAGTGCTTTCGCCCCGGTTCTCTTTCAGTTCTTCATAGCTGAGTGGTTCCACATGCACACAAAGATCCATGCGATCCAGGAAAGGCTGACTGATTTTTCCCAGATAACGATTGATATCTCCCGGCGTACAGGTACATCGGTTCATATCGGGGTAGAATCCGCAGGGACAGGGGTTCATCGTAACCACCATTTTGATACAATCCAACGGTTGCACCCCCTTTTGCACCCCCTAAAATGCACCCTGTGAGTGCTGTTTCTTCTATTAAAAAAGAGATATCACGCCAGGGCAATATCTCCTTCTTAATTATTATAAATGACTTGTCAAGCATCACTCAGATAAATTGCGAGCCTTCTCGAACATTTTTTTCAAATACTGTAAAAACCTTTTTCATCCGGTTCGCCGAAACAACTATGACATACATAACTGTTTGGTAATTCTATGATTCCTTCAGAAGTCAATTTAAGTTCTCTTGTAATAAAAGGGAAAATCCGGCAATGACTAATCATCAGCAGACCCATTTGCTGGTTCTCTCGTACAATCTTGTTTAGGACATTACTGATTACCCTTGCATTAACAAAGTCCAAATTATTAAGAGGTTCATCAATGATTACGAGGTCTGCACTAGGCCGTGTTGCTATAACCGATAACACCGACAACAAGCGCTGCTCACCTCCGCTAAACTTAGCAGGTTTTGACTTTGCATCAAAAACTCGGGTATTATCGCTCCTTCTTGGAATCCACTTATCAATCAAGTCATTTACTTCGCCGACACTCATTATCTTCCCTGAATAAGCCTCTCCACTTTCACTTATGATATCTCTTACTTGGATATTCCCCATTTCAGAGTATTCATCTTTTTGCTGAACATAGGCTACTCTTGCTCGGAAACGCTGGATTTCATTTTTATCCAATGTGAGGATATTACCGAATCCCGGATAAATGATTTCTCCCGTGATCTGTTTGCCCTCTTTTTCTAATCCCAGTATGCTTTTTAGCAATGTGCTTTTTCCGATGCCATTTGTTCCAGAAAGCAACACAGCCTCACCCGGATTTATTTCAAACGAAACATCCCGCATGAAAAGTCGCTTATCAATTTGTATTGTGAGCTTTTTTACTTCTAAGATATTTCCCATCGCAACTATCTCCAAAATCGTCTATTCATTATTTTGATTATGATCAGTATCACAAGTATTTCTGCAATTGCTTTGATTCCATAAAAAGCATACATAATACCGTCAAGACTCAATATGCGCATCCAAATCAATGATGAGATGAGTGATAATAGTACACTGCAAAAGCTGGAAACGCCTATATACCTACTAAATGCATGATCAAGTTTCTTTTTCTCAAAGCCAAGCATCATCTGTCTTTTTAAATTGATTTTCACATTATTAGTGAGTGAAAGAACCAATCCAACACATAACAAAATTGAGAGCAGAAAGTGAACTACCAGATATGGAGACACTCTTTTAAGAAGCGATAAAATCTCATCTTCTCTATACAGCACATTCCGAGGGTTTATGGCTACCAATTCGCTTATATGTTTGTTTGTATACACAACATTCTCATACGAAAAATTCTTTGCATAATCTTGGTCATACCCCATGATGATAATCCCTTCATTATAGTTTCCAGAACCATCAAGTCTGGTGCTTGCAACATCAGGTAAAACCTGTGAAATCATATATTCCTGTATAGCACCATTCGCAATATGCTTTGAGTACAACTTATCTCCTACAGCTTTGTTATTTTTTTGAGAAATGCTGTATGAAATCGCTATCTCATTCTGTTCGAGCTTTTCAGCATTCCAATAAACACTATCCGTGTACAGACTTTCATTTGATTGCATTACGATATCAGCATTTAGGCTCGTTTTTGAATCAGCAGCTAATGAAAAGTAAATCCCAGCATCAAACCGAAGGTAATCATCCTGCCCCAATGTTCTATCTGTCATAGCTGAATATTCGTATGATGAATTAATTAACGAGAGCAGATGGGAGCAGCTTGAATCAACTGATATACCAATCAGAGTATTCATCAAAATACTGACCACTGAAAAGAACACAATCAACATCGGTGTTCTTTTCCTATCTGTATGAAGATTTATTTTTGTATTCTTCAATGCTAAATCACCCGTCTCTCGTTCCTTTGCTATTCAAGTTCCTTCGCTTGTAGTTTCACGCCCTTTATGATTCCATTCAGCATGGAATTATTCAACAGTAGACTTACAAATTCAGCTACAATAATGGCTACTGGTATCAATGCAATCCTAATATCTATAACAGCTTTTGGAATGAAGATATCCGCCGACACATATTTCCAAGCGAGAACACCTACGTAGCATGCAATAGTCAAAAGTGTCTCTGCCAAAAAGCACACCGTATAATACGTCTTTACATTCTTTCCTTTCGGAATGCAATGTTTTGTAAAATACCCCTTTTCACAACCACGTCTGGACATAACGACATTGAACACAAATATGAATGCTACACTTATTACCATGCCAATCCAAATCATCAGTGCATTATCTGTTTTACCTAGGTCACTCTCTCTAACTCTAAAATCAGTAATTTCATTTGCATACCCTGTTTTCATTATAGCATCATAATGAACCTGATACTGATCATCACTCTCAAACTGGCTTCTATCTTTCAAGCGTCCAAGCGGTCTATAATCGGATGTCAAATATGCACGACAAGCGTTATAGTCATCTGCTGAAATGAACATTCCCGAATAACCACTGTTCTTTGAGTTCTGCATGATTGACTCTTTTTGTTCCGGAGTAATCTGGGCAATAATAGCACCGCCATCATACACACTATTGGTTTCATAAATTGCATAAACTTTGTACTCGGTACTTTTTCCATTTATGCTTAACGAAACCACATCACCGATAGATGCTTCTGTATCGTGGCAAAACTGCCAGTCCACCAAAATTGCGTTCTCAGGTTCAAAATCTGCTTTCTTGATGAGTCGATTGTTATTATACATTGTCATGCCGAGATACTGAAATTGATCACTCAGTAAAACTGTAGTTGTTCTTGAACTTCCCTTTACAGTTACCTGACTTTTGGTCAGATAATACGGGAACACGCTTTCAATACCATTTGTTCCCGGTAGCTCACTTATCTGCTCAAAGGACGGCTCCGGTGCAATAAAATCAATATCCGTATTCTTGTATATACTCTGGTTATTATAGTTCATCGCCCGTTGATTGATATAGGGACTAACAAACAATAATCCCATAATCAGCGATATGGCAACGCTCAAGATTACTGTAAGCAATAATCTATGGCGAATCCAATAATTCCTCATCCTTATTCCTCCATGCTATCTGATTTCTGTTCAACAAATTCCAATGTACTCTGAATGTCATAGGATACATCAACATTATCATCATAAACGAGGGTCATTGTGACAGAACCGGCGGCATTTGGCACAAACTGAACAACACATTCCTGCTCGTTTGATTCTTTTGCAGCATTTGCTGTAAACTCATAAGTAGTAACATTATTTACCGGATCAAAATTTGGTGTGATAACCTGACCATCCATATACTTTGCATCGACATTTTCAACATTAGGGATTGTAAGAACAACCTTTACCTGAGAAGTTTTTTTCTTATTTGATGTAACCTTAAACTTTACTTTCATATAAACAGTTTCGCCAATTTCATATTCCTTGGTTCCATCACCATAACTGTGCCCCTTGTCACCGCTATAGAAAAATCCCGACGTAGCCGTATATTCTGTCTTACCACATCCTGTCAATGCAGTCATAACAAGAACCGCTACCAAAAACAATGCACTAAATCTCTTGACTCTTTTCATAGTATATATTCTCCTTATTCTGGAAAGTGTATTTTTGATTATCATAAAATGATATCTTGATCTCCAACTGTTACTTTACCCTCGCTGTCAAATACAACAGCAAGTCCGTGTTCTTCATCATAACGATACTTGCACATTAGAGCGACCCTATGATATTTTGTTTCATTTTTTACGAACAAGTAATCCGGCTTTACATAGCTAAAGATATTATCTTTCTTCATGTTTTCATCATCACTTAATACCGATTTCTTGCAGTACTTCTCAACTTGATCTTTGGCTTTCTCAATCCAGTCTGGATGTGAAACAAAATTGTCAAATGTATCTATTTGTTCTTGCGTAGCAAATTCATCATCAAAAATATCGTAATCAACTTCGAGCAGAAAATCTCGTCCCCAGATTCTCAAGCTTACTTTATTACTCATATTCTGTTACTCCTTCCTCGCCTATCATAGCATTGTATTCAGCAACTCCGCCAAAATGAGTAAATGTCTGATTTACATCATGCGGTACCAATTGCATAGAATCCATATTGCTCATTTCATGCCATGTCAAATTATTGTCTGAACGATAACCTTCGACTTCAGCTCTCGTCCAAGTCTTTCCTTCATATTTTATCTTTGACCAATACTCAGCCAAGGCTTTATCAGCTTGTCTGAAGTTCTTTGACCTACTATTGGTCATATTTGGAATCTTAACTTGGGCCTTTTGGAATGGAGAGAAGTCCGGAACAGCGTTTTTATAAGTTACTTTCTTTACAATCGTTCCGTCTTCCAACTTTATTGGCTCATCCAAAACGAAATCTGATTCTCCACGATCACCGCTCCATTTTCCACCATTCCCCTCTTTGGGAGTCTGCATCAAACGAGCATTATACTTCGTATATGGAGTATTGTATTTCTGATAAAAATCATATCCTTCAGCACCGCCATGAACAACACCGATGATAGAACCCCACATATATCCATCCGCGCCATTCGATATCGCTTTCTCGGCAGACGAAACTCCAAGTTTGTCCCAATCTATGTTGTTCCAATCTATATCAGACGAATCAGTTGATGTGAAAGTCTTTACTGCTTGATATCCTGCATATGCTGTTCCACCAGTAGCAGCAACTACGGAGATACCAGCTATTACCATTTTAATTCCAACCGCAAGTGTGGTTGTTGTACTTCCACCAGATGGAATTACTGTAACTAATGATATGGTTGATAGTATCAAGCCAACGGTTGCTGTTGCAAATCCAATCACAGCTGATGTTCTTCCGGACTTATCAAGTTCATCTGTTGCACCAGTTAATCCACCGAACAACGTACCAACTGCTGCACCTGAAGCACCAAACTTCAATGATTCATCTGCTGCCGCTGCCACAACACTCATCACTGGATCAGGGAGCCCCACTTTCTTCAGAACAACAACGGTTACAATCACACCTGTTCCAACCGCCACCTTTGTAAGAACTGATTTGAAATCAATGCTTTCCCCAAACAGATGAGATGTTTGGCTATGTTCAGCAAATTCTTCAATGTTTTCCTGTGGAACATATATAGTTTTGCACAGATAGACTTCATTAATTGTTTCTTCTTCAAGCAACAACTCAGAAATCTTATTTTCTGCTACAATCAATTCTTCCAGATATATCTCACTTGTAATGCACTCCGTGATAATTGTCTCATTAATGATATTTTCAGTTTCTACATTTTCCACTATAACTTGTTCATTAGGATCAGATAATGTTGGTTTTGGGGGTGAACTCGAACATCCAACCAATGAAACTATCAATGAAAGAACCAGCAGAAAGGAAATAAATCTCTTCATTCTTTCTCTTGCCTCCTATTTCTTTCTGCTTAATTTGCAACGAGATAAATTCTCTTATCATCAAAACAAATCTGCTCCGTATGGTTATATATTTGAATCATATCTTAGGTCAGTTTACAAGGAACTACACGCAGACCGTGAAACGGGCTGCTGACAACAAACGGCGCTATGCTCCCGGCTGGGTGCATAGCA
>JALEOU010000067.1 GCA_022766945.1 Fusicatenibacter sp.
AGATCCATGAGAGAAGTCTACGGTCTTGATCCAGCACAGGCACAGTAACCTATAGACAGCTTAACTTAGGTGGCTCCGTCAGTCCGGACAGGTGGCTCTCGCCACACCGGACAGGCGGCTCCGCCGCACCATAATATTCAAGCCCTTTTTGAAAACTGGAACTGTCTCTGTGAAGATGGAAGAGGTGATGCTCCGTATCAAATCCGACTGCTGCAAGGATCGCGGTGATCCGGTGGAAAGCACTTTCGGCATCCGATTCTGAGGGGAGAAGAATGGCAGCTGTCTCGTATTCACCGTCCCCGAGACGCAGTTCTTTTGCAATTGCCTCCAGAGCGGTTTCAAGATTTGACACGGTTTCTTCGATCACCGGTTTTCCATGACGTTCAAAGAGCTCCATGGCCGTAATCCCCGCCAGGCGGTTTGCGTAGGAGGCGATTTCGACCGTGTTGCGGTAACTCTTATCCATGGTAATCCGGCGGATTTCTCTGCCAAAGATTTTCGGGAGAAAGGTCATGACATCGCATGGACGGTCTCCGATCGTCTGAGCCCGATCCCCGAGAATGGTCATCCTGCAGGAAAACAGCTGCTGGATAATCCGATACTGAAGGATGGAATAATCCTGCATCTCATCGATGACGAGGTGTTTAATCCGGCGGCGGTCCTGCTGCTTCTGAAGACGGTATTTCAGATATAAAACGGGATAGACATCCTCGTAACGCAGGCATCGCTTTTCCAGGGGAACTTCCGGAAGGGGTGGGTATCCTTCTCCGGCGAGAAAACGATTGTACAGCACATAAAAGTCACGGGTCTCATACATGCGGTTGAATTTTTCGAGAAGCGACAGGCGATCCTCTTCCGGGAGATCTGCGTTTTTCAGCGTTTCAATTTCATCGATAAAGGTCTCCGCGACAGCTTCCATGCGGGAGAGAAGAGGGAGATCAGCAAATTTATTGTAGAACAGATCGATGATATCGGCCTTGCTTTTTTCAAACCCTTTATATTTCACATCCGTAAAATTCATCAGATCATCTTCCAGCCGGAGAAAAAAGTATTCCAGGGCATCGATAAATTCCTGGGACTGTTTTTCCAGGTACAGGCTGTTTGTTTCCATACCGGAAAGTTCCCGTTCAATCTGATCAAAGCGGTCTTCACAATCAGCAGCAGTATCCTGCAGCTGTCGGTAAGCGAAGAGATCGAGACTCATTTCCTGTATGTTTTCTTCCCCCAGTTCCGGAAGAATGTGGGAAATATAATCGGAAAACACACCGTTTGGAGAGAGAATCAGAACGTTTGAGGAGTTCAGATTCTTCCGGTCATGATACAGAAGATAAGCAATCCGGTGGAGTGCTACAGAGGTTTTACCGCTTCCGGCAGCTCCCTGAATTACCAGGATACGGTCCCGGGTGTTTCGAATGATGGCATTTTGCTCTTTTTGAATAGTCCGGACGATGTTTTTCAGCTGTACTTCGCCATTGCTGCCAAGCTCTGCTTTTAAAATCTCGTCATCGATTTTGACATCGCTTTCAAACTCATAGACCATTTTTCCGCCGCGGATTTTATACTGCCATTTAGAGAGAATTTCTCCGGACATTTCCCCCATGGGTGCCTGGTAGGAGGCAGGCCCCTTGTCATAATCATAGAAAAGACTGCTCACCGGAGAACGCCAGTCATAGATAAGAGGAACCTGCCCGGGACGCTCTGCAAAATTTCCGATTCCGATATAGAACGTCTCCGCTTCCTCCTCATCTTCATAGGCAAAATCCACGCGTCCGAAAAAAGGAGAGTCGAGCATCCTGCGAAAACGGTGCAGAAGTGTCAGCTGCTCCTGATTGGCATTGATCTGATGGAGCAAAGCCTGCTGATTATCGAAATCCTCGTATCCGTACTGATCCATTTCCGTATAATTCTGCCAGTAGTATTCGTGCATATCCTCGATTTCCTTTTGCCCCTCTTCCAGGGAACGCTGGATTTCCCGGAGACGAATTTTCAGCTTTTCGAGAACAAATGCAAGGTATAATTTTCCATTGGTATGATCTGTCATGAATAAATCCTCCTGTGGATTTGGCTTCTGGAGTCAGAGAGAAACTGCACAGTTCTTACAGTATATCAAATATTTTGAGTTTAAGCAATGATTGACAGTCAGGAAACATACGGTTATGATAGGGATAGTTCCTGTTCAGATGAAAACGGACGCTGTGCAGGAAATGGAAGAGTGGATTGAAATATATTTGTATAGGAAGGAGTAATGTATGCTGTTTGACGTTGTCCCTGAGAATTTTTTCAGGCCGCTTGCTGCGCCCGGGAAAATTGCATATTGGGAGTGTTTGTGCAGACTGTTTGCTGTGACCAGCAGGCAGTTGTCTTTTGGCGTGGAACGGGATGTTCTGGTTGATGAATTGCAGTTTTATTTTGATTCTGCCATGGCAGCCCAACTGTCCGAAGAAGAACTGGAGGGTGCAAACAGCGGAAAGATGAGCAGTCGGGATAAAGCGAATTTTGTTCTTCGCAGGCTGGAGAGTTATGGCTGGATTTCGGTGGAAACGGACCACAGCTATGTACAGAGGGTGAATTTCCGCGATTATGCAGTACAGATGATGAAAACACTGCTGAATATTTCCGAGGAAAAGAAAACGGAGTATCAGGGATATATTTATACGATTTACAGTCTTGCGCGGTCCGGAGGAGAGAGTCCTGGAATCGCGCTTCTGCAGATTGTGGAGAATACCGATGCACTGGTCACAGGTCTGAAAAGTCTCAATGCCAATATCAAACGTTATATCGATGAATTGACAAAGCACAGTACCGTTGCTGAGATTCTGGATGCATTGTTAAATGATTATTACAGCAATGTGGTAGACAAGGCTTATCACAGACTGCTGACTTCGGACAATGTCTCAAAATTCCGTCCGGAGATTCTGGAGCGTCTGGAGGCGAACAGCAGGAGCAGCCGATACCTGAACAAAGCATCTGCAGAGATCGCCGAGCTAAAAGAAGTGACGTCGGAGGAAGCACGGGAACAGGTGCTCACAATGCTTCACGAAGTGATCGGGACATTTCGCCAGATGGATGATATCCTGGGAGAGATTAATAAGAAAAATACCCGCTATCAGAGAGCAGCCATCAATCGCGCCCGTTTTCTTCTCTCATCCGGGGAGGATATCCGGGGACAGCTGAAGGATATTCTGATCTATATGAATGAACAGATTACGGAAAAAGAACTGGATTACAATGCGGTCTATGAACTGGAAGAGATGGATCGTCTGATCCGTATTTTTTCTACAGAATATCTGGATCTGGATTCCCTGTATGCGCCGATTGAGGGGAAAAAAGAGTTTGTACCGGAGAAGATACAGGTGCCGCTGCCCGATGCGAAACTGCGCGCCGGAAAACGGAAAGCGATGATGGAAAAGCTGGAGAAAATTTTAAGTCCGGCGAAAATCAATGCGTATGTGGACGAGATGTTAGGAGAGCGTTCCTGGATGCTGGCCTCCGAATTCCCGCTATCCGAGGGGGATACCTTTATCCGGCTGATTTATGTGCGTCTGTACGGTCAGAGAAAGAATATGAGATACGAACTGGAGCTTCAGAAATCTGTGGAAAAAGAGGGGTATCGTTTCCGGGATTTTATCATTCGTCGCAGGGAGGAGAACGTAAGATGAATTTATTCGAAGGAATGACGCAGAAGGATCAGGATGAGTTCCGGCGTGTCTGCAATAAACTGATGAGTACCTGTTTTATTGTCAGAAAAAATGAGACGACAAAAAGCGACTATTATTTTATTCTGCGGATGAGGGAGGTATTTGAGCATTATCTGGATATTCTCGGATATACGCTGGAAATTAACGAACAATACGGCGTGGTACAGCTGGTGAATCGGGAAAACTATAATCATCTGAATCTGAAGCTGTATGATTCCATTATCCTGCTGATTCTTCGGATTCTCTATGACGAAAAGAAAAGGGAGCTTTCTCTTTCGGATGTGGTGGTGAATCTGGGGGATATTCAAGAAAAATATCTCTCATTGAAGATCCGGGAAAAGCAGATCGATAAAACAACGATGAACAATGCCCTGCGCCTGTTTCGAAGATACCATTTGATTGAACTGCTGGACCGGGATCTGATGCAGGAGGATGCGAGGATCGTCATTTATGATTCCATACTGATGGCAGTGCGTGTGGAGGATATCAAGCGGGTAAGTGATATGATTGCCAGATACAAAAAAGGAGGGGTACCAAGCGATGAAGAAGCTGCAAAAAATACGTCTGATTAACTGGCATCGTTTCCTGGATGAGACCATCGAGATGGACGAATCCGTTTTGCTATCCGGAGAAAATGGTGCCGGAAAGTCTACACTGCTGGATGCCATTCAGTTTGTGATCACCTGTTCCAAGACGCACTTCAATAAAGCGGCGCACGAGAAAGGAAAGAGAAACCTGAACAGCTACATACGCTGTAAAACAGGGCGGGAGGATCGTCCTTATGAAAGATACGGGGAGATCAGCAGCCACATCGCACTGGAATTTTACGATGAAGCCAGAAAACAGCCATTTCTCGTGGGCGCTGTGATGGATTCGGCATCGGAAGAAAAAGAGCCGAATGCTGCCTGGTATCTGATGGAAAAACAGGAGCTTTCCGATGAGCTGTTCCTTCGCGGAGACCAGGTAAAGTCTATTTCGGCTTTTCGAACCACGAATCGCAAAATAAGACAGTTTGCTACGACTCAGACCGAAGCAAAAAAGATGATGCAGACAAGATTTGGCCGCCTGGAGGATAAATTTTTCTCTTTGATACCGAAGGCATTGGCATTTAAGCCGATCCATGATATTAAAGACTTTGTCTATTCCTATGTGCTGGATGAAAAAGAAGTCAACATCGATGCGCTGAAAGAAAATGTGCGAAGCTATCAGGATCTGGACCGGATGCTGCAGGATGTTAAGGGGAGAATCCGTGAACTGGAAGCGATCAATGACAAAGAGGCGGAAGTGGAAAACTGCCTTCGCATTGATCGGAACCATCAGTATTACCTTGCCTGTGCGGATGTGGAGCTGACAGAGCAGGAAAAAGAAGAAACCAAAAACAGGATCCGCATGGTCGCCTTAAGGCAACAGGAGCTGACCGGGAAACAACAGCAGCTGATGGATGCCAGGCAGGGATATCGGGAGATGATCACGAATCTTAGCATTGAACTGAACAGTAATGCCGATTATCAGGCCCTTCATGAGCTGGAGCGCAGGGAAGCAAATCTGAAGGATATGCTGGAGCAGGATAGGAAGGAAGTGGTACTGCTTAAGAAAGCTGCAAAAGCTGCGTTGATTGATGCACAGAAATTGATTCAGGTCAGGGATACTGACCCCTGCATTCTGGAATATTCCCGCTTCCTGGAAAAACTGGATGAATGCGAAAGTCTGGTGGATGTCAATCTCTGCCTGGAAAAGGTCATATCCTATAAAAAGAAAATGTATACCAAGGTTCAGGAACGTCTGGCAGAGCTTCGTGTGGAGCAGAATAACCGCAGGTCCGAGCTTCTCGAACTGAATAACCGGATTGAGCTTCTGGAAAAGAAACGTTTCACCTATCCGCCGGAGGTGACACAGCTGCAACGGAGAATTGCAGAGCAGCTGCAGCAGATGGGACGTCCGGGAGAGGTGAGAGTGCTGTGTGAACTTCTGGAAATTACGAATCCTGCATGGCAGAATGCGGTGGAAGGATATCTGAACAATCAGCGTTTTTATCTTCTGGTGGAGCCCGGTGACTTTGATCTGGCTCTAAGTGTCTATGATAAAATGCGTGAGAATCGCAAGGTTTACGGTGCCGGGCTGATTAACACCGGAAAACTGGAGAAATATGATCAGGTTCCGGAAGGCACTCTGGCGGAAATCGTAACATCGAAAAGCATCTGGGCCAAACGCTATGCGAATATGGTACTTGGCAGGGTGCAGATGTGTCAAAGGTATCAGGATCTGAAACGATATCCTGTCGCAATCACGAGACAGTGTATGCGGTATCAGAATCATGTAGTCAGTGCAATCCGTCCGGAGATCTACCAGACACCTTACATCGGCCGGGAAGCGTACCAGAAACAGCTGGATCAGTGTCTGGAGAAGCGAAAAAAACTGCAGGAACAGGATGGAATACTCACAGAGCGGATTGGACAGCTGGAGCGTGTGGTCATTCCACTGGATTCCTCTTCGGATGTGGATGTGAAATACCGGTTGTCGTGTCTGGAAGACCAGAGACGTCATGAGAAACAGCTTCTGGAATGCCAAAGGAGTGCGAAAAAACTCAGAGAAAACAAATCACTGATTCAGAAGCAGATTCATTTACAGGAACTGGAGCAAGCAGCTGCGAGAGTGGATCAGGAAATCCTGGCTGCGGAAAATCAGAAAGGAAAGTATGCCCAGGAGGAGATTCAGCAAAATGAGCGGATCCTGGAGCTTAAGACGCGCGGAAAGGAACAGGAAGAAGTCCTCCGAAAACTGGTGGAAAGGCTTGGAGCGGAGGCATCTGCCTGTGCAAGAGAGTATGAGCGCCAGAAGGCCGGCCGTGATCTGCAGAAATTCAAAGAGAGCTTTGAAAGGGCAAGAAA
Source organism: Fusicatenibacter sp. (assembly GCA_022766945.1). Lineage (GTDB taxonomy): Bacteria > Bacillota > Clostridia > Lachnospirales > Lachnospiraceae > Fusicatenibacter. The sequence continues at coordinate 6,587 of JALEOU010000067.1, forward strand.
AGCAAACCTGACGATCAAAGAAAAAACAGAATCGGAGATGGCACAGCTGATGCGCGCTTATAAGGTGGCGCACGATTTCGGCGCAGCGGAGTCGCTGGAGGGATATCCGGAATTCCAGGCAGAATACGAAAAACTGAAGAATTCGCAGCTTCTCTCTTATGAGGAGAAAGTATACAAGGCAAGGCAGGCGGCAGAAGAAGAATTCCGGGAACAGTTTCTCTCAAAGCTTCAGGAAAACATCAAACAGGCCCAGTCGGAATTTAAGGAGCTGAACCGTTCCTTAAAAGACATTCATTTCAGCAGAGAACAGTATGAATTTCTGTATGAGCCCAGCAAACGTCTGAAACGGTACTATCAGATGATTATGGATGATTTCAATGTCCTGCAGGGAGAGTCCATTTTCAGTGGAATGTTTAGCGAAAATCACAGGGAAGTCATCGAGGAACTTTTTGAAAAGCTAGCAGTGGATGATGAGAACAGTGCGAAAACGCTGGAAGAATATACGGACTATCGTACTTATATGGATTATGATATCAAAATCCAGTCCGATGACGGAAGCTATATGCTGTATTCGAAGGTGAGTCAGGAGAAAAGCGGCGGTGAAACGCAGACACCATTTTACATTACGGTGGCTGCGTCGTTTATGCAGCTGTATCGAAACAGCATTGGAGGGGATGCGATTGGTCTTGTCATGCTGGATGAAGCGTTTAACAACATGGATGATGAACGCATCGCAGGCGTTCTAGAATTTATGACCCATGCAAACTTGCAGATTATTATCGCCGCGCCGCCGGACAAGATCCAGTATATTGGTCCGGCAGTAAAAAAAGTACTGCTCGTGCTGCAGGATGATCAGGTCAGCTATGTGGAGGATTTTACCCGCACGTAAAATATGAAGAAATATGATGAAATCATTTTAAATGAGCTTTTGGATAAGTACGAAAACAGTTTACTGTACAGTGGAAAGAATCAGAGAAATCAGACAATCAGCGTAGGTATCAGTAAAAGGCTTCTTCCGGAATATTTCGATGAGACGTCACTGGCTTATGATATGATTCATACGCAGCTTTTGGAAGTGGCTGAAAAAGGCTATCTTCGCCTGATATGGATAAATAAAAAAGAGGGTCATATTCTGGAGAAATGTCAGCTCTGTACGGAAAAAACAGAGGATATTTACCGGTATCTGCACCGCCTTCCGAGAAAAGAAATGGAAGAAAAAATCCTGGAATTGTGCAGAAGCTATACGGGATCAGAACCGGTGCTGGATCGTTTTCTGAAGTGGGTAGAGGAGCGAATTCTGTGCGGTGAGAGTGTGCGCAGATATGTGGAGCTGGAACATCCGGAAGAATTTGAGAAACGCTGTCAGCTGATGATACAGATTCTTTCCAACCGGGAAGAGATTTTTCTCAGAGAATTTTCAGTTCGTTACTGGAAGGATTCCAAGACAGCAGAGAAAGAAATAGCCGGTGTTGCCGGAATCATCGCCCGTTTTTGTGAGGATCAGAGGTTTCTGGGATTGACAGCAGACCAGATTCTGGAAGAATACAATATTTATCGGAATCCTTCCTGGGTGATGATGAAGGGATGCGGATCCTTTTTGATGGAAGGAGAACCGGTTTTGCTGGAAAAATTTTGTGGTGGAATTGGGGTGTCCAGCAGGGACATAGATCGGATTGTGTGGGAGCCGGAAAAACCACCCAAAAGAGTGCTGACAATTGAGAATCTGACTTCGTTCCATCGATGTGAGGAAGCAGAAACACTCGTTATTTATCTGGGAGGATATCACAACCAGAGTAAGCGGGTATTTTTGAAAAAGATCTATCAGACATATCCCGGCGCTGTTTATGAACATTCCGGAGATATCGACTGCGGAGGGTTTTTCATATGGAAAGATCTCTGCCAAAAGACAGGCATTCCTTTTGGAACCTGGAAGATGGATGAAAAAGCATATCTGTCCGGGGTTTCTTTTGGAAAGGAATTAACCGAGTACGATCGCCGGGAACTGGAGAAGATGATGGAAGATCCGTTTTTTGCAGAGCAGAAGAGGCTATTTGAACAGATGCAAAAGATGGGAATCAAGATAGAACAGGAGGTATTTTCCGTATGAACATGAAAAAAGAGGTTCCTTCAATGGACGAATGGCTTCGGGAAGCGAAGCTGGATGAAAGTGCCCCGCTTGTCGGGATGTATCTGGTACACAATGGTACCGTAAGGGAAACCGCAAGAGACAAAGTGCGCAGTATGGATGCAACAGCAAAGCCGGTTGCCGGTATGGAGTTTTCCTATGACCCCGAAAAAGTGGAGCTTGCGATTCGGGATACCTACAAAATGGAGGGGATATATTATATCCGTGTCTGGCTCAATGAAGGCCACCTTAAGGTGGGGGAGGATATCATGTACGTGCTTGTTGGCGGAGATATCCGACCTCATGTGATCGATGGACTGCAGTATCTGGTCGGAAGAATCAAAAGGGAATGTGTTCTTGAGAAGGAGATTCACCGCTAACATAATCTCCATGGATTCCTCCGGTTTTGCTAAGCAGACGAAGATCTGTGATGACCATATCTTTCTGAAGCGCCTTGCACATATCATATACGGTCAGAGCTGCGGCGGAGACTGCCGTGAGTGCTTCCATTTCCACTCCGGTTCTTCCGTCACAGGAAATCGTAGCCTGTATTTCCACAGAAAGCCGCTCTTCGTTCAGGTGCAGTTCCAGATCGATGCCATCCATCAGAATCGGATGACACATGGGAATCAGATCGGGGGTGTGCTTGGCCCCCATGATCCCTGCAATCTGTGCGACGGTCAGGACGTCTCCTTTTTTGATTCCGCCGGATTGGATCCGGGAAAAGGTTTCCTGATTGACAAGAACGCGGCCTGCGGCAACGGCAGTACGGCGGGAAATCGGTTTTTGGCCCACATCCACCATTCTGGCACGGCCCTGATCGTTAAAATGCGTAAAATCGGGAGCTGCATTTTCCTGCTCCTGTTCTTTTGAATTCCACAAATAATCTGACACAGCTGTTTCCTTTCCTGTTTTGCTATCAAAATGGACGCAGACTGCCTTCTAAGAGCAATCTGCGTCCATAAAAATCGTTCTGCATGAGCAGACATGTTCCTTTTGTAATTATACACAGGATTTCCGGCCTGAGCAAGTAAGAATGCTTAGATTTCCTTGCCTTTGGTACCGATGGCATGGATTACAAATGGTATGAACAGCGTAATGAGTGCGGCATATCCAAGATATGCATATCCTTTCTTTACGACTGCCATCAGACCGAACTGTGCGATGGCGAATGCTACGAACGTAAAGATGGCTGTGAATACGGCATTGCGTGCCAGGTGACCTTTTGTTTTTTCGGTTTCACTGGTCATGCGGCGTTCGATGGCATTGACACAGCGTGTTACGATACCGGAGATCATATTAACTGCAGTGGAGATTGCTCCAAGGATAATCAGCAGAGAGATGATCGGGGTAAGCAGTCCGGAACCGACACCGTTCTGTACAAGCACCAGCATCGGAACGGATGCAGAGGCAAGATCAGCAACAAACGCGATTGCCAGAAGGCCTACGATGGAAAGCTCCATAGCAAAGAAGTTGCAGATGAAGATACCGATTGCTGCGCGGTTGATCTGCTTTACGTCTGTGATATTTTCCATGTGCTGATACATAACGGATACCGATGCCAGCTGGAAGAAGAAGTACAGAACTGCGGACCAGAGTGCGGGGCCGAATGCGCCGGTTTCGGAGGAGAGTACAGTCATTTCACCGGACGCCATGCGGCTGATGGAGGAGGTGATTTCTCCCCACTGTGCAACAATATTTGGTACCAGAACCAGGATCAGACCGATGATAATCAGTACACTTAAGGTAGAGGCACATTTGCGCACAACGTTGGTTCCAAAAAGTGCTACCAGGAAAATGAAAGCGGCAATGATCACGGTGCAGAGCCAGTAGGGAAGACCAAACAGGGTCTGGATCGTGGAACCTCCGGTTGCAAATGCAGCCGCGGATGCGGTACCAATCATAATCAGGTAGCAGATCTCATAAAGGTTTGACATCACCGGACGGGTTTTACCGTACAGGCTGTCAGAGAAACTGCGGTAGTCATAGGTTTTGTGTTTGTAGGCGTAGCGCATGCCATACCAGAAGAACAGGGCATATAGTCCCTGGGTCAGTGCCGGAAGGATCAGACACCAGATGCCATAGTTGATAAAGTACTGATAAATCTGTGCGCCGGAAGCGAAACCTCCGCCGAACTGTGTGGTAAATGCTACAAAAGCAATACCCATAGCAAGAGGCATCTTATTTTTGTCTACAAGAAAGGATTTTTTTCCACTCATTTCTTAATTTCCCCCATCTGTTTTGTTCTCTGATTGATTGAATTCAATGACTTTTCCGGGATTCAGGATCAGCTTGTCATCAAAAGCAAGTTTGATGGCTTTGTAGAGCGCGATCATACGCGGGCCGACGAATTCTTCCAGGAAGGAAATTCGTCCGTTTCCGATCCCATGTTCGCCGGAGAGCTGTCCGCCCAGGTCTTTGGACAGTGCATACAGTTCCGTGAGACTGTCATGAGTTGCCTGTTTCCACTCTTCATCGCTCATACCGGCCCCGCGCAGCATCTCGGTGTGAATGTTTCCATCCCCGCAGTGTCCGCAGGGTTCCACCCGGATTCCATGAGAGAGTGCGATTCTTTTTGCGGCCTTTACATACTCTGCAATACGGGAACGAGGTACCACAACATCGCATTCTTCCTGTGCCACCGAGTCTGCTTTCATTCCTTCCAGAATACCGGCACGTACAGCCCAGACAGAACCTGCCCGTTCCGGTGTACCTGCAATACAGCAGTCCAGAGCGCCGTTGGCAAGCGCGGCCTGCGCAGCTGCTTCGACGGCACTGTCAAGCTCCTCGCGGCTGGAAGCATCGTACATGACGATGAGCACAGCATCACCCTGTTTGACAGGAAACATTTTATTCAGATTCCGTTCCACAATATCGATCAGTTCCCGCTCAAGAAATTCAATGGCCGTTGGTACAAAGGGTAACTCCAGTACCTTGGGAACCATATCCGCACATTCTTCCAGACTCCGGAACGGCATAACCAGCGTACAGGTACAGGTAGGAGCGGGCAGAAGTTTTAAGGTTACCTGGGTCAGAATGCAAAGGGTACCTTCGGAACCGATTACCAGATCCTTGATATCATATCCGGTCGTGTTTTTGACCACATTGGAAGAAAAGTTCATAATGGAACCATCCGGAAGAACCGCTTCGATACAGCGGACGAAATCTCTGGTCAATCCATAGCGGACGGCTTTCATACCTCCGGCGTTTGTGATGACATTTCCTCCGATCGAGGCAGTTTTTTCGCCGGGATCCGGCGGATAGAAAAGACCTTCGGCAGAAGCAGCTGCCTGGATATCCACCAGAAGAGCGCCTGGTTCAGCGGTGATTGTCTGATTTTTGTGATCCACCGGGAAGATTTTGTTCATACGCATCACCGAGAGCATAATGCCGCCGTATTTGCAGGTAGCACCGCCTGCAAGGCCGGTTCCGGCTCCGCGGCAGACCACCGGGATATTTTCTCTGTAAGCATAAGCCATGATGGCAGAGATTTCTTCTTTGTTCAGAACTTCTGCATAAAGCTCCGGCTGGAAGACACCATATTCCGGCATTTCGTCACGGTAATACTCGGTTGCAATCTCATCGCCGATCCAGACGCGTTCGGGCGCTGTAACGGAACGAATGTAGTCGAAGTCTTCCGGAGTCATTTTTTTATATGGATATGCCATGTCACTCTTCCTCCTTCCGCTTTGTGATCAGTTCTGTAAGCATTGGAACGACCTGGAATAAATCGTCTGCGATACAGTAGTGAGCAACTTTGAAAATCTGGGCATTCGGATCTTCATTGATTGCAACAATACATTCCGAGCCCGTCATGCAGGAAGTAAACTGAATGGCGCCGGACACACCGCAGGTGATAATCAGTTTCGGACGGACGGTTCTGCCTGAGAGTCCGATCTGGTGAGCCGTATCACCAAAACCGTTTTCCACCATGGGACGGGTGAATGCCAACTGTCCGCCGAGTGCATCGGCCAGAGCACGGCAGAGCTCCACGCCCTTTTCGTTGCGGGCACCGCGGCCTGCAACGACCAGAATTTCCTCTTCCTCCAGACTTTTGACTTTATCAATCACTCGGGTAGAGAGGATCTCAATACCGGATCGTGACATTTCATCGTTTACCGGACAGACCACAATCTCTCCTTTGGGATCGGAAACGCGTTCTGCCTTGTCCATGACGTGGTAGCGGACGGTTGCAAACTGAGGACGCGACTTGGTGATACCGATCTGTGCCATAATATTTCCGCCGAAAGCAGGACGGATCTGAATCATGTCAGAATTTGGCCGGATATCCAGGGACGTACAGTCAGCTGTCAGACCGGTATGAAAGCGAGTGGAAAGTCTGGGAGCCAGCGAACGCCCAAGAGCTGTGGCACCAATCAGGACAGAACTTGGCTTATTGGCTGCGATACAGTCGGCAACTGCATCAGCATAGCAGTCGGCACGGAATCCTTCAAAGCCGGGATGTTCATAGACAAACACTTTGTCGACTCCATAGGGAAGCAGTTTTTCTGCATTCTGTGTGGTTCCCTTTCCGCCGACGATCACACAGTGTACCTGGTAATCCACTTTGGCCGCCATTTTTCTCGCTTCACCGATCAGTTCATAGGCAACCGGATGGACATCTCCTCTTTCCTGCTCTACGTAAATCAGGAAATTGCGCCACTTGTCCTTGTCAAAGGCTTTTGCGCGCTGCTCAAAGCGAATGGCCTTTTCCGGACATCTGCGGACACAGAGGCCGCACATCCGGCATTTTTCATTTACGAGGATGCCTTTTCCTTCGATGGACAGTGCACCAAAAGGGCATCCCTCTACACAGACACCGCATAAACTGCACTTGTCTGCATCAAATTTCAGAAAATCCATGATATCTCCCCCTCTATATGATTTTCTTATCTGTCAGAATCGAAAACAGTTTGTCAGCCTTTTCCCTGGCGGTGCCTTCCAGAACAATCTGCCGTTCCATCACAGGCGGCGGGAACATGCGTTCCACGGAAGTGGGAGAACCAATCAGACCGTAACGGCTCAGATCCTGATCCGGCATATCAGCAAAGGTAAGGATCCGCACAGGCCGGTCGGCGGTTGCTTTTTTGAGGAGATAGGAAGGCAGACGCGGAATACAGGTATCCTTATCCACTGTGATCAGGCAGGGATAGGGAATCTTTGATACCTGGGAGACGCTGACCAGGTCCTGGCGGACACAGATGGCATGCTCGTCTGCGCTTACTACTTCTGCAACCCAGGCTGCATGAGGAATTGAGAGATGCTCTGCGATTGCCGGGCCGACCTGAGCAGTATCCCCATCGGTGGTCTGTCTTCCGCAGATGATCAGATCAGCGCCTCCGATGACCTGAATGCCCTGTGCCAGGGCGTAAGAGGTGGCGAGCACATCCGCTCCCGCAAATTTTCGGTCAGAGAGAATCACGGCATCATCAGCACCACAGGTATAAGCATCCCGCATCATTTCCTCAGCCTGCGGAGGCCCCATGGTGAGCACGGTTACTGTGCCGCCTTGCTGCTCACGAAGCTGCAGTGCGGTTTCGAGAGCAAAAAGATCGTATGGATTTGTGCGCGTCTCCCCGGACATACGCTTCATTGCTCCGGTTTCCGGATCAATGTCCACTTTGGTGCCGGCAGGCACCTGTTTCATACATACAATGATTTTCATTTTGGTAGTTTCCTTTTCTGCACACTTTTTGGCTTTGACGCTTTGGCGCGCTAAAATCTGATCCTATTATAGCATTGGGATGAAAAAAAGTCGAGAAAAAATGCACAAAAAAAGGGGAAAAAGAGAACATATTTCGGTGAAATGTGTAAAATGAAATAAATCATGCGGGAGATTGCAGGAAGGGGGGACGCTACTGCACAGCTGTTTCGTGTGAACTTTGAACAGGAACGCAAAATGACGTCTGTCTAAAAAAATGATTGAATTTCTCTGCTATCAATGTCATTATGGATATAGTATTTGTGTAAAAGGATCAATATACTGTCGAGGAGGTATCCATATGCCCATAGCAACGTATAATCATTCACTTTCAGAAGAGTTAAACAGGGAGTTTTCCGGTGCTCCACTGTATGGAAAAGTCAAAATGGGGAACTGCCATCTTTTCTGGAAAAAAGCATTTTCCTGGAAATATATTTCCTATGAAGAAATCAGACGGATCTATCGCCGCGTGGAAGCCGTTGACACGAAGATGTGCTGCGGGAATGTTAATTTTGATATTCAGAAACTGGTTCTGGAACTGAACAGCGGAGAAGAAACAGAAGTGCTGATCGGTGAGGGGACGCCGTCGGAGGCTGAGCAACTGTATGCAGATCTGCAGGCTGCGAAAGGCGGGATTTCCTTTGGTCTGCCGTCTGCAGATCAGATAAAAAGCAAAGGAGGAAGTATGAGATGAGAACCGTACCGTTTGGATCCGCCAATCTGCAGGTAAGTGCAGTGGCTGTCGGATGCATGAGAATGAACGCATTGAGTGAGAGCGAAGCAGAGCGTTTTGTAAAGGAAGCGCTGGACATGGGCGTGAATTACTTCGATCATGCCGATATCTATGGAGGAGGCAGCTGTGAAGAATTGTTCGGCAAGGTACTTCAGGCCAATCCGGGGATGCGCAGCAGGATATTTCTGCAGTCGAAAGCCGGGATTGTGCCAGGGGTGATGTATGACAATTCCAAAGAATATCTGCTTCAGGCTGTGGACCGTATTCTGCTGCGGCTTCATACAGACTATCTGGATAGTTTTCTGATTCACCGTCCGGATGCGCTGGCAGATCCTCTTGATACGGCAGAAGCGCTGGACACACTTGTGGAAAGCGGAAAGGTTCGTTATGTCGGAGTCTCCAATCAGAGAAGCGGTCAGATGAAACTGCTTTCTGCATATATGAAAAACCGCCTTATGGTAGACCAGCTTCAGCTGAGTCTTACAAATGCCACGATGATTCAAAGCGGCATGGAAGCCAATATGCTGACGGATGGCGCGGTGGATCGGGACGGACAGGTGCTTGACTACTGCCGTCTGGAAAAGATTACGATTCAGACCTGGTCTCCGTTCCAGCATGGATTTATCGAGGGTACATTCCTTGGAAACCCTATGTTCCCGGAGCTGAATCAGGCTCTTTCAGAATTAGCTGATAAATATGAGACATCCAATACGGCGATTGCAGCCGCATGGATCCTGAATCATCCTGCAAAAATGCAGCTGATTGCTGGCAGTATGAAGACGGAGAGACTGCGGGAAATCTGCGGCGCAGCGGATCTGACGCTGAAGAAAGAAGAGTGGTATCAGCTGTATCGGGCGGCAGGCCATATGCTCCCATAGCAGGAAAGAAGATAGTAAAGAAAAGAGTAAAGGAGAAATCTCATGTCACTATACGCGATCGGTGATCTTCATCTGTCTTTTTCTGTGAAAAAACCCATGGATATCTTTGGGGATGAGTGGAAAAATCATGTGCAGAAGATTCGGAAATACTGGAACAGAAAAGTCAGAGAGGATGATACGGTTGTGCTTACAGGAGATCATTCCTGGGGACGGAATCTGGAGGAAAGCAGGGAAGACCTGGAATTTGTCGCAGCACTTCCGGGACGGAAAATTCTGCTGAGGGGAAACCACGATATGTTCTGGGAAAAGGGAAAGACAGAGAAATTAAATCGAATGTATCAGGGCAGGCTTTCTTTTCTCCAGAATAATTACTTTACCTACGGAAAGTATGCGTTGGTTGGAACAAAAGGATATTGTTATGAAGGAAAAGATACACCGGAGCATTTTGAAAAACTGTCGGCAAGGGAGCAGCACCGCCTGAGGATTTCTTTTGAACTGGCATATGCAGACGGGTACCGGGATTTTCTGATGTTTCTCCATTATCCGCCCACCAGTATCGGTGAGATGGAGAGCGGGTTTACACGGATGGCAGAGGAATATGGAGCGAAAATGGTGATTTATTCTCACTGCCATGGGAAAGAACGGTTTCAGGACAGTTTCCTTGGAATGGTAAATGGAGTTGAGTACCGCCTGGTTTCCTCAGATTATCTCCGGTTTCGACCGGAACTGATTGCTTTTGGCGATGCGGACAATGAGGAGGCTTCCGCTTACATAACGCTTAGCAATGAGGAGGAGGGTGTCGCATCGGCAATCAAAAAAATACTTCAAATATAGTTCTGTTACTGAGAGACATCCTGATTTTGTGATTGACTTTTTTATGGGAAGTCTTTATACTTATCTTAAATAATTACTATAGATAATTATATATAGAAACAAAATGAAGAAGACGGAACCAAAGGGGGAAGGAGAAGATGACAGAGGAAAAGTTGAGACGTCTTTTGGATGCCTGTTTTGCTGCAAAGCGCATTGTGGAAACGCTGCCGGAGCTGCCTGACGGTATGAAGCCAAGACATATCCATGTTCTGGAAGCAATCTGGGAACAGCAGAATCATCAGGGGTTTGGGCGTGTCAGCGATATCAGTGCACAGCTTGAAATCACAATGCCAAGTATTACAAAACTGGTGCAGGAACTGGAAGGAATGGGAATGCTTAAAAAGGAAACCGATCCGAAGGACCGCAGAGTCAGTTTTCTGTATCTGACAGAAGCGGGAAGAGACTGCGTGGAACGCTATGTGACACAGTTTCACAGGGAATGGGCAGAGGCGCTTCCTGATATTTCGGATCAGCAGGCAGAGGAAGTCATTCAGAGAATTGCCAGGCTTGGAGAAACTATGCCTGGAAGAAAGGAAGTAAAATATGGCAGCAGATAAAAAGGAAATATCTTTTGTGGAAGGGTCCATCTTTGGTTTCCTGATTCGGTTTGCAATTCCGGTGCTTGGGGCATTGATTCTGCAGGCAGCGTATGGCGCCGTTGACTTGTTGGTTGTGGGGCAGTTTGGAGATGCTTCGAGTATTTCCGCTGTTGGTACCGGCAGTTCGTTTATGCAGATGGTTACATTTGTGATTACCAGCCTGGCGATGGGCTCTACGGTTATGATCGGCCAGCATATCGGTGAAGGAAAGCCCCGTCAGGCAGGAAAGACGGTGGGAACGTCAATTGTTCTGTTTGCAGTGATAGGAATCGCGATGACGGTTCTGCTGGAGCTTGGGGCAGGCAGTATTGTACAGATTCTGAAAGTGCCGGAAGAATCTGTGGATAAGGCGATTCTGTATCTTCGCATCTGTTCCGGCGGTATCCTGATCATTATTGCCTACAATGTGATCAGCAGTGTGCTTCGCGGAGTCGGCAATGCGAATCTTCCGTTACTGTTTGTGGGAATTGCCTGTGTAGTAAATATTGCAGGAGATCTGCTCTTTGTAGCTGTGCTCCGTATGGATGTGGCAGGAGCAGCGTTGGCTACGGTTCTGGCCCAATTGGTATCGGTTATCGCCTCAATCTTCGTATTGCGGAAAGGACAGCTGCCGATTGAGTTTTCTCTTTCAGACTGCAGGATTTACGGCGATGAATTAAAAAAGATTCTGAACATCGGTATTCCGATTGCAATCCAGGAGACGATGGTTCAGATTTCCTTCCTGGTTATTAACTCTATCATTAACGGCATGGGACTGATGCCATCCGCCGGTTACGGAGTTGCGCAGAAACTGGTTTCCTTCATTATGCTGGTACCGTCCGCTGTGATGCAGAGTGTGTCCGCATTTGTAGCCCAGAATATCGGTGCAGGCAAGAAGGAACGTGCAAGGAGAGGATATCTCACTGCCATGATCACGGGATGCTCTGTGGGAGTTCTGATCTTCCTGGCCGGATTTTTCGGAGGCGGACTGATGTCTTCTATATTCACCAATGATCCGGATGTTATCGCCCAGAGCGCCGCTTATCTGAAAGGATTTTCCGGTGACTGTCTGCTAACCTGTGTGCTGTTTTCCAGTATCGGATATTTCAATGGCTGCGGAAAGAGTATTCCGGTGATGCTTCAGGGAATTACAGCTGCCTTCTGTGTCCGGATTCCGGTATCTGTTCTGATGTCAAGACTGCCGAATACTTCACTGATGATGGTAGGATTTGCAGCTCCGATATCGACGATCTATGGTATCATTTTCTTTATCATTTGTTTTGTATGGATGGGTAAGAAGAAAGCAAAATAAAAAGACCCCCAAACGCCGCTTATTCAGCGGATGTTTTGGGGTCTTTTTTATCCGGGTTTTACACACGGACCCAACCCATTGCCTCAGAAACGGCAAAGATCAGAATCAGGGCCAGCAGGACAGGGGCAATCCATTTTAGCATCACGGTGTAGAACTTCTTTTCCTTAAAAGGACGGGTTCGTTCCACTTCTTCATAGATTACCTGAGGTTTGACAAAAAAGCCGATGCATACACAGGTAAGAATCGCAACAATTGGCATCAGAATGCTGTTGCTGATAAAATCCAGAAAATCCAGAAGCCCCATTCCGATGATCTGGATAAAATCCAGCGGTCCAAATCCAAGCGAAACAATGCTTCCGACTATCAGAACGTAGATGCTGACGATCACGGTAGCCTTTTTGCGTCCCCACGAAAATTTATCACAGACAATCGAGACATTGGTTTCGAGAAGAGAAATCGCCGAGGTGAGCGCTGCAAACAATACCAGAATAAAGAAGGCGCCTCCGATCAGAGAACTGAACTTCATTCCTTCAAATACCTTGGGCAGTGTGATAAACATCAGGGAAGGCCCTTTGCTGAGCGCTTCCTGACTTCCGCCGGAGAATACGAAAACGGACGGAACAATCATAAGGCCTGCAAGAAAAGCGATCAGCGTATCAAATACCTCAATCTGCCGTACGGAACTTCGGAGATCATCATCCTTTTTCATGTAGGAGCCATAGGTGATCATAATTCCCATAGCCAGTGACATGGAATAAAAAAGCTGTCCCATGGCAGCCAAAACCGTGGTGGCTGAGAAATGACTGAAATCCGGAAGCAGATAATACTTTACACCTGCGAGTGCACCCGGACGTGTCAGGCAAAAACAACAGATGCCGATAATCAAAACAACCAGCAGGGGCATCAGTACCAGACTGGCTTTTTCGATTCCTTTTTGAACGCCGATCATCACGACTGCCGCGGTAAGAACGGCAAAAAACAGAAAGCAGACAATCGGTTCCACCGGCTGAGTGATGAAGCCGGTAAAATAATCATCGGATGCAGCGGCGCTGACATTCCCGGTGAGAAAAACGATCATATATTTTATGACCCAGCCTCCGATGACAAAATAATAGGGGCTGATAATAAAGGGAACGATACAGGCAAGATACCCTACAAACCCAAATCTCCGGTCCAGCTTCCGAAAAGCGCCGACAGCGCTCAGGCCGGTTTTCCTTCCGATAGCAACTTCTGTGAGCATCAGGGTAAAACCGAAGGTGACGGCCAGAAGCAGGTAGACCAGAATGAAGATACCGCCTCCGTACTTGGCAGCCAGATAGGGAAAACGCCAGAGATTCCCCAGCCCGACCGCAGATCCGGCAGCCGCAAACACAAAGCCGATCTTGCCGGAAAATGAGTCTCTTTTTGAATTCATGTAAGAACTCCTTTCTTAGTAGTGATTTCTCTATTATGCCATCATCCCAAAAGAAAAACAAGAGTGAAAAGAAGATAAGAGAACAGTAATAACAGTAACAACCAACGAATGTTTTAAGAATAAAACATACTCTGGTGTTTTGACGGAAGATTTGATACAATACTATATGGACATCAATTCAGAAATAGAAGTGTCCAAAGCTGCGTCATAATTATATGACGGTGGAAAAGAAATTACCAAGGAGTGAACAGAACATGAATCCAACTGTCAGTATTATCGTCCCGGTTTATAATTCCGAGCTATATCTGGAGCGCTGTGTGGACAGCATTTTGGGACAGGAATATACCGACTTTGAACTGATTCTGACAGATGATGGAAGCGGAGATGCTTCCGGGAGAATCTGTGATGAATATGCAGCCCGTGATCCGAGAGTACATGTCATACACAAGGAGAACAGCGGCGTTTCCGACAGCCGCAACAGGGCGATCAGTGAGGCAAGAGGAACTTATCTGCAGTTTGTGGACAGTGATGACTGGATTACCCCGGATGCAACCAGACTGCTTGTCCAGGCAGCAGAATTATCCGACAGCGATCTGGTGATTGCAGACTTTTATCGGGTGATCGGAGAGCGGCTGTCACCAAAAGGCGATATTGAGGAGGACGGGGTGCTTACCAGAGAAGAATTTGCGGACTGTATGATGAAGAATCCGGCAGATTTTTATTACGGAGTTCTCTGGAACAAGCTGTATCGAAGGGACATTGTGGAAAAAAACGAGCTTCGTATGAATACGCAGATCAGCTGGTGTGAAGATTTTATGTTTAATCTGGAATACATCTGCTATGCAAATCGGTTTTATGCGCTTCATGCGCCGATTTATTATTATGTGAAAACAAAGGGGTCACTGGTCAGCCAGGGCACCAGTATTACAAAGACCATTAAAATGAAATTTATGGTGTTTGAATATTACAATAATTTTTATAAACATGTCTACGAGGAAGAAGAATATGAGAAGAAGCGGCTCTGGGTGTATCGTTTCCTGTTGGATGCGGCAGGGGACGGGACAGTTCCGCCAGCCATTCTGCCGGGTTCCAAAAAGCTTGGAGAGGAACGCGCCGGTATCTACCAGCAGGCGATTGAAGGAGAAGGTGTGCTCAATGACGCTTACCGTGACCGAAAGCTCTTGGAGCGTGCCCTGGAAATCGCAGCCATGAAAAATGATATGACTCTGTTGGAGGCGAAAATGCTGCTCTGTATGGAGGCTACCGGAGAGCGGGTGAGCAAAAAGGAGCTGGCAGATTTTGCGGGTGTGTCCCGAAGCCAGCTGAACGGATTGCTGAAAAAACTGGTCTACCGTGAGCTGATTCGGACGGAAGAACAGCGCTCCGTGAAGGCTGAGCGCGGAATGCTTCAGATTACGTTTCTTCCGGCAAGCGAATCAGTGCTGTCTTCACTGCATACAGCTCTGGAGGAATATGAGCAGGAGAAATTTGCCGGCTTCGGTGAGGAGGAACTGATTCAGTATGCCTGTCTTTCCGAAAAGATCAAGGAGAATATACAAAAGAGATTGCTGTAAAGGAGGAAGAGCGCGCGTGGATCAGAGGGAGGTAATCAACGACGTATTGGTTCATCTGTTCAATAAGATCTGGAAACTCGAGGAAGAAGCAATTATCACGGAAGAATACAAGGATATCACCAACAATGATATGCATATCATTGAGGCGATCGGACTGGAGGGCGGAAATATGTCTTCCATTGCGGCAAAACTGGACATCACCGTAGGTTCCCTCACTACATCGATGAACAGTCTGGTGAAAAAAGGATATGCGGAGAGGGAAAGAAGTGAAAAAGACCGGAGAGTCGTGTATATTCACCTGACGGGAAAAGGGAGAAGGGCGTATCGGTACCATGCACAGTTTCACCGCCAGATGGTGGATTCCGTGATGGAAGCGCTGGAACCGGAGGAAGTGCAGGTGCTGGTAAAGACACTGCAGGGATTGTCTGATTTTTTCCTTCAGTATAAGAAATAGAACTTTTCTCCCGGGAAGGCAGAATTGTTTGAAAGATAAGGAAAAAGGAGCATACGATGGACCAAAAAGATCGGTATTCATCAAAACAAACACGCAAGGAAACGATTACTCTGCCGCGGAATCAAAAAATACGATTGATTGTGTCGGATGACCACGGAAGTTTTTCACCGTCTCACTATCATGAGGCGATTGAAGTGATCTGTGTCCTGGAAGGCTCTTCTGTTGTGACGCTGCCGGACCGCACTGTGACACTGGAGAGCGGACAGTTTCTGGTGATCAATTCCGGTCTGGTTCATACAGCACGCTGTCCATCTTCCGGAAACCGCACGATACTGATTCAGATACCGGATGAGTTTTTGTCTGCTTACCTTCCGGATCCGTCGCAGCTGTGGTTTTCCATTGATTACAACAGCAGCAGTGAGGCGGTACAGAAAAAGATACAAAGACTTCGGGAACTCCTTCTGGACATGGGAAAGATGAAAGAAGAAGAGCAGCCGGGATATATGCTGGGAGTCATGAAACTGCTGTTTGAGTTTATGGAAGTGCTGTATCAGAATTTCCTTCATGAGACACCTGGCGATTACCACCCCAAAAGTGCCCGTGTGCTTTCGCGGCTGGATGCGGTTCTGAATTTTACGCAGGAGAACTACGCCAGAGCGATTCCCTTGAGGGAAGTATCATCGGTGGCTGCGCTGCAGCCGGAGTATTTCTGCCGCTTTTTCCGGCAGAATATGGGTATGACCTACAATGCCTATCTCAATGATTATCGCCTTTCAAGAGTCTATCGGGATCTGATAGCAACCGATATGGGGGTGGGGGAGCTGGCGGAAAAGCATGGCCTGACCAATGAGAAACTGTTTCACCGCCTGTTTCGGGAGCGGTTTCATATGACGCCGCTTCAGGTGCGAAAGATGGCGCGTCTTGCGGAAAACGGAAAATAAGAAAACAGAGGATAAGAAAATGACGAAAAAGGAATTGGCACTGGAAGTGATAGAAAGGCTGAAGAAGGAATACCCGGATGCCGGATGTACCCTGGATTACGACCAGGCATGGAAACTGCTGGTCAGTGTGCGTCTGGCAGCGCAGTGCACAGATGCCCGCGTGAATGTTGTTGTGGAAGAGTTGTATGAGAAGTACCCGGATGTGGCTTCTCTTGCAGAAGCCACCCCGGAGGAGATTGAGAAAATTGTTCGTCCCTGCGGCCTTGGAAGAAGCAAGGCGCGGGACATCAGTGCCTGCATGAAGATATTACAGGAACAGTATAATGGAAAAGTACCGGATGATTTCGATGCGCTGCTGAAACTGCCGGGTGTGGGAAGAAAGAGCGCAAACCTGATTATGGGGGATGTGTTCGGAAAGCCGGCGATCGTCACGGATACTCACTGTATCCGTCTGACAAACCGGATCGGGTTGGTGGATGGCATCAAAGAACCGAAAAAAGTGGAAATGGCACTCTGGAAAATCATTCCTCCGGAAGAGGGAAGTGATTTCTGTCATCGGCTGGTATATCATGGAAGAGATATTTGTACAGCACGGACAAAACCGCACTGTGGCCGGTGTGTCCTGTCGGATATCTGCCGGAAAAACGGAGTCGAAGACGATTAAGAGGTGGCTTTTTTGAACAGATGCTGTTATAATTAAGAACGGACAGAAAGAAAAGCTGTCGGAATTTATTTAGCAAAGGATGAGATTATGTATCATTTATTGAGTCATTATTTAAGCGCCAGTCAGCTGGCGATGCTGGGAATCATTTTTACATTTCTGCTTACATTTTTTGCATTGAAACACCCGTTTCCGTTCCTGCCAAGTGATCACGGACGTGATTTTGCAGTCAACGGCAGTCTGTCCAGGGGAAAGATCCGCGGTGTCGGACTGACGTTTGTCATCTGTTTTCTGGTCGGAGGCATTCTGTTCCTGCCGCTGGATGCGGAGATGGCCGTCTATGGAATCCTGCTTGTCTGCATCATGCTGAGCGGATATCTGGATGATGCGTCCGATACACCCTGGAGCGATTATAAAAAAGGCGCGATTGATCTGGTCCTTTCGATCGTTACCATGCTGACTTTTTTGAATTACAATTCCATGACAATTCTGCTCGGTACATATGAGCTGACAATTCCGAAAGCGGTTTATCTGGTGCTGGGAATCATCCTGATCTGGATTTCCATCAATGTGACGAATTGTTCCGACGGTGTGGATGGCCTGTGTGCGAGCTTATGTACCGTTGTTATTATCTCTTTCAGTATTATTTTCCGGGAACAGCTGGGCAGCTATACCGTAGCAAATGAACTGCTTGTCGCTGCACTGCTGGCGTATTTGTACTTTAATACATCTCCGAGCAGTATGCTGATGGGCGATGCTGGTTCGAGAGCGCTGGGTTTTTACATTGCACTGATTGCGATGAAGTCTTCTCATCCGTTCTCCTATCTGCTCCTTGCTGGAGTATTGATCGTAGACGGAGGACTTGGACTGGTCAAGATCTTCCTGAAGCGATTTTTGAAGATTTCCATCCTGAAGAATACGCGTACTCCGCTTCATGACCATATGCGTCTGAAATACAAATGGTCGGATACACAGGTGGTAAACCGGTTTATGATTCTGCAGATTCTGCTGGCGATCATTACCTGCCTGGTGATTCTCTGATAGTTTAAAAGCCATGGAACCTTCGGCGGTTGGCGGGAAGGTTCCATGGCTTTATTGGTATCATACTTGCTCAAAAAAGAGCTGCTTAAATTCTTGTGATGCCGTCATCGTCATAACGATCATAGGAGGCATCTTCGTATCCGATCATGCGGATGGTAGAGACATCGATATCCGGAACGGATTCTGCGGCATCGGCTACCGGAATACAGCAGCCTTGGCGGATAAACAGAGACACTTCATTCAGCCCGATCTCCACATAGTGGTGTCCGGCAGGAAGAATCTCTTCGGAAATGGTGCCGTCCGGAAGGAATTTGACAAATTTCATTTCCTCCGGCAGATAAACGTATCTTCCGTCTGCATTCTGTGTGTAAACAGGAGCAATCATGATTTCATTTCCGATCATCAGCTGGTCTTCCACACGGCGGGCCATACGGTCCTCGGGATAGACAAATGCAAGCGGCTTGAAATACAGATCATTGTTCAGCGCTGCTTTCATAAACTCACTGTAAATATACGGAATCAGGCGATAGCGCACGCCGATCACATGGCGGAAGTCTTCGATATTCTCAAACTGATAACATTCCTGCTCCCGGGTGCCAAGTGCTGCGTGATTGCGCATCAGCGGAGTAAACACGCCAAGAGCAAGCCAGCGGAGCACAAGATCCCGTGTGGTATTGGCACCAAAACCGCCCAGATCTGCGCCGCAGTACAAAAATCCGCACATGTTCAAGGACGGCATCATCTTCAGATTCAGAAGAAGGTGAGACCACCAGGACTTATTGTCGCCTGTCCAGATTCCGCCATAGCGGTGCATGCCGATATAAGAGGAACGGGAGAACATCAGAATCCGCTTGTCCGGTGAGAGCCGTTCAAATGCTTCTCCTGCGGCCCGGGTCATATTGTAGCCAAACAGATTATGTACTTTGTCATGACGCACTAGTTTTCCGTCCACATTGTGGTAAAAACGTCTGTAGTCATCAGGACTGTTGGCCAGGCTGGTCAGTTTGTGACCCAGCAGGAAATGGGGTACCGAAGGATCGCCGGCCATGTATTTCTCCATTAACGCCTTGAAATCATCAATTCCCTCTTTGGAGTAGAAGATGGCAGGTTCATTCATGTCATTCCAGAAACCATCGATTCCCCTGGAAATCAGGAAATTATACTTATCGCCAAACCATTTTCTGGCATCCTTGTTGAGCATATCCGGGAAATGGGTCCAGCCGGGCCATACGGCAGCTTCAAAATCGGAGCCATCCTCGCGCTTACAGAAATAGTTCTTTTCCTTGCCTTCCTCATAAACATCGTATCCGTCTTCGATCTTGACACCGGCATCAATAATCGGAACCAGATGGATCTTTTCTGCTTTCATGTCACTTACAAAGCCGTCAAAATCGGGGAAACGCTCTTCATTGATGGTGAAATCCTTGTAATCCTGCATGTAGTCGATATCCATGTAAATCATATCGATCGGAATATGATTTTCGCGATATTTCTGTGCGACCTCGCGGAAATCAGCTTCTGTTTTGTAGCCCCAGCGGCTTTGACCAAAACCAAATGCAAATTTTGGCGGAATGAAGCTTCTTCCAATGATACCACGGAACTGTTTGACAATATCATAGTCGGATTCACCAGTGATCACATAGAGGTACAGACCGGCATCCTCACAGGAAACGGTGAGCTGATCGGAAACGGTATATCCGATATCAAAGCGAATCTGTGCTGGATAGTCAAAGAACAAACCGAAATGTTGTGTACCCGAAATCAGAAGGAAATTGTGTGCGCCATAGAGGGATGTTTTATCCTCCGTGTGATTGGGATCATCCGCACAGTCACTGACGTACAGAAAGCCTCGCTTATTGATTCCACGGTTCGCTTCACCAAGGCCGAATACGATCTCATCATCCTCCATCGTCCAGGAATAGCGAAAACCATCCGTCACAGAAATGGTGCCAAACTCCGGGACACCTTCGGCGGGAGAGATTGGTGTAACCACTGCTTCTGTTTCAAAAGGTTCACCAAACACATATTTTTTGATCATAAAAACCTCCTTAAAAAATGTAATGTCGTGCTGTTTCTGACCGTGAAAAAGACCTGTCTCTGGAAAAATGCAGGCATATATCGCACGCTGCATGCGGCTTGGCCTGCTGTGAACAGATCCCTGTTTTGTATAAATCATATCATAAAAACCAGAAAAATTCCAGAATAATTATCAAAAAAGACGAATCGTGGTTACTGTTCAGACATCAACGGACGCTATTTTTGCACAGCTGTTTCGTGTGACCTCCGAACAATAACAAAAAGATAATATCGCCGTATTTTTGTACAGGATTTTACCTGTTATTTCGGACTGCTTTATGGTAAACTTTAAGATAGCAAAAAGAAGTCCCCCTAAGATACAGCGATACAGGGGGAGAAAGGGAGGAATTTTATGAAATTTACCGAAGGCTACTGGCTTCCCAGCGAGAAATCACATGCATCATACGCAATGCAGGCGTATGAAGTGGAGAAAATTCCGGGAGGTATGAGAGTCCTGGCGACAACCCGTCCCATTGAGCACCGCGGAATGACATTGAACCTGCCGACCATCACGATTGAATTTGTGGCACACAGAGATGACACGGTTTCCGTGGAAGCATGGCACTACGAGGCATATGATGCAAAAGTGCCGTCCTTCGAGAAAAATGAGGGAATTGACGAGAATGTGACAGTAACGATCACTGATGAGGAAGCACTTCTTGATACGGGAAAAGTTCAGGTGCGTGTCAGTCGGAAGTTTTTTGGCTATACCTTCGAGGCAGACGGAAAGGTGCTGACGGGAAGCGGATTCCGGAATCTTGGATATATGCGATGGAACCGCAAAGAGAGCACCATGTTCCCGGCAGCAAATTATCTGACAGAAGACTATCAGCCATACATGGTGAGCGAACTGTCACTCCAGGCTGGTGAGTGTGTTTATGGCCTTGGCGAGCGTTTCACAGCATTTGTGAAAAACGGTCAGGTTGTGGATACCTGGAATGAAGATGGCGGTACTGCTTCTCAGGTGGCCTACAAATGCGTACCTTTCTATATGACCAACCGCGGATATGGTGTGCTGGTTGACAGTACTGATCAGGTATCTTTTGAGGTGGCCAGCGAGAAGGTGGAATATGTAGGATTTTCCGTACCTGGTGAGCGAATCAAATATTATCTGTTCTACGGACCGACACCCAAAGAAGTGATGAATGCCTACACAGAGCTGACCGGACGTCCGGCACTGCCTCCGGCATGATCCTTCGGACTGTGGCTTTCCACGTCTTTTACCACAAATTATGATGAGGAGACTACAACTTCTTTTATCGAGGGCATGGAAAATCGAAATATACCGCTGAGCGTTTTCCATTTCGATTGCTTCTGGATGCATGAGTTCCACTGGTGTGATTTCGAATGGGACAAGAAATGCTTCCCGGATATCCGTGCAACTTTAAAGAAGTATCATGACAAAGGACTGCATATCTGTGCATGGATCAATCCGTATATTGCCCAGGGCACGGAGTTCTTCAAAGAAGGTGCAAAGAATGGCTATCTGTTAATGCGTGCAGACGGCAAGGGCGTATGGCAGACAGATAACTGGCAGGCAGGTATGGGTCTTGTAGACTTTACCAATCCGGATGCTGTAAAATGGTACACGGACAAACTGAAAACAGTGCTGGACTGTGGAGTTGACTGCTTCAAGACGGACTTTGGCGAGAGAATTCCGGTGGATGTGGTATATCACGATGGAAGCGATCCGCAGGCAATGCACAATTACTATACTTATCTGTACAATAAGACGGTATTCAATCTGCTTAAGAGCACCCGTGGAGAAAACGAGGCGGTTCTCTTTGCAAGAAGCGCAACTGCAGGCAGCCAGCAGTTCCCGGTACACTGGGGCGGAGACTGTTCCGCAAATTATCCGTCCATGGCAGAGACCCTGCGCGGCGGACTTTCCTTTGCGATGAGTGGCTTCTCCTTCTGGAGTCATGATATCTCCGGATTTGAGAGCACCGCGACACCGGATCTGTACAAGAGATGGGTGGCTTTCGGACTGATGTCCACACACAGCCGTCTCCACGGTTCCACCAGCTATCGCGTACCGTGGCTGTTTGACGAAGAGTCCTGCGATGTTGTCAAATTCTTCACCAATCTGAAGTGCCGTCTGATGCCCTATATTTACCGGAGATCTGTGGAAGCACACGAGGAAGGTACTCCGGTTATGCGTCCGATGGTATTTGAGTATCCGTCCGATCCGGCAGTGAAATATCTGGATCAGCAGTATATGCTTGGAAATGCGCTGCTGGTAGCCCCGGTATTCCGCGAGGATCACGTGGCAGAATACTATCTTCCGGAAGGAATCTGGACCGATCTTCTGACAGGAGAGATAAAAGAGGGCGGAAGATGGTATCAGGGAACTTACGATTACTTCTCCATGCCGCTGTATGTGCGTGAGAACTCCATACTGGTAATGGGAAGTAATGAGACAAGACCGGATTATGATTACAGTGACCATCCGACGATCTGCATCTATCAGCCAAAAGAGGGCGAGACCATCACCGAGAGAATTCCGGATGTTCACGGTGCGACTGTCTGCACAATCACGGCAGTAAAAGAAAACGGTTCTGTTCACCTTATTGTTGAAGGAAGCCATACTGAGATGAAAGTGGAAGTGATCGAGGGAACTGATAAGAAAGAAGCAGTGCTTCCGGAAGATCAGAACGAGCTTACGATAGCATGATCCTGGTGTTATTAGAACGATAATTTCAAAGTGACGGTGTAACCTCAGAAAATGGGGTTGCACCGTTTTTGGCATTGGATTCAAAGCAAAGAGGAGGGCGTTTCATGGGATTTGTTGCTCCGGTCAATGCCGCAGAATCATTGCGCGATAGGCACTTGGCGTCTGTCCCATGTATTTTTTGAACAGCCGTGTGAAATAGTTGATATCGTCAATTCCGCAGGAGGATGCGATGGTCTGAATGCGGAGGTTCGTGGTATTCAAAAGGAGAATGGAGTGTTCCACCCGTTTTTTGTTTACGTATTCTGTCAGGGTATTTCCGGTTTCTTTTTTGAATGTAGCGGAAAGGTAGGTTGGGCTGATCGAAAAACGTTCGGAGAGTGCCCGAAGAGACAAATCTTCGGTCAGGGACATATTGATGTAAGCCAGAACCTTCTGCAGAATCGGTGAATAGCCTTTGACGGAGTGGCTTTTGACAGTCAGTGTGTACTTCCGTATCATTTCCCTGCTGAGTCGGCGATAGGAATCCTGATCGGCCATCTGCTCGATTTCTCTTGCATACTGTGAGGAGAGATCATCCAGATACAGCGGAGGAACACCGCCGGTTTCTGCGGCTTTACGCAGCAGCGTGTTAAGCACAATCAGATAATTCTTATTGTTTCGCAGAAGGCTGTAATTTCTCTGCTCCAGCCGGAACGGATCTTCCCCGGTGATAAATGGCTGAATATCTTCCAGACTACCCAAAGAGACGGCCTGCATCAGCTGATTCTCCAGTTGGTATCGGTGCTCAATGAGTTCCCGGTTGTCGGGCTTTATGATGGAGTTGACATAGTAATCCCGATTGATTTCATCGCGGAAGATATCACTGGTACAGACAGAGAATTCATCAGTCCCGCCATAGATCTCAGAAGCCAGTGTAAACACAACCGCCTGGAGAAAATCTTCCCGCTCTACATAGGGAATACAGGAATAATATTGTTTGAAATAATTCTGATACTCCTTTGGAAGATGAAGGTTTTGCTGAAGTTTCAGAAAATGGCTGTCATTCATTTTGTAAAAAGTATAGGGTCCGCCAATCAGATAGAGCTGGGGAGAAGTATCCGGCAGTTTCATGAGAAAATGGCGGCAGAAAAACTGATCTTCAAAGCAGTAGAGAATGCGATCCTGGCAGATTTTCAGAAAATCGTGAAAAACTGCTGCCTGGTTGTAATTGGCTGCCAGCTTTTTGCGCAGACCATAATCCAGATCCAGGGTGGCGATGGAATCCTGATCGGCGAGATACGTATCAATATTTGAATTTTTTAGCAGCTTTCTGGTAAAAGATATGATAGAGTCGTAATCCGCCATAATAATCCCCTTTCATAATGATGAGCTGAGCCGACAAATGAGCCAGACGAAAACATTCGCAATCCGATCGTTTTTCTGCGAAAAATGGCTGCTTATTCATGTTTTTTCAGGTTCCAAGGTCAAAAATCCTCTTGCAAGCAAGCTTGCATCGGATTTTCGACTTTATACTCCTGATATCATATTATCATACAAATTTGATCAATTTGCAAATAAAAAAGTAAAAAAATGCGAATGGATTGTAAAAAAGTAAGGATTGAGAAACAGATGTTTTGTTAAAATAAACATGTCCGCAGGCGGAAAAGTTATGACATCTCAAGGAGGACAATCAATGAATCAAAAGGAAACAAAACCGTTTGGCATGAGGGACAAAATCGGCTATTTATTTGGCGATTTTGGAAATGACTTCACATTTATCTTTGCCAGCTCTTTTCTGATGGTCTTTTACATGAAAGTGCTTGGAATCAGCGGGGCAGCGGTAGGAACGCTGTTCATGGTGGCAAGATTTGTGGATGCGTTTACGGATGTGGGAATGGGACGGATCGTGGATTCGTCAAAGCCTGCGAAAGATGGAAAATTTCGATGCTGGATCCGCAGAATGTGCGGTCCGGTGGCGATCGCCAGTTTTCTGATGTATCAGTCAGCGATGGCTGGGGCTCCAACAGCACTTAAACTGGTATATATGTATGTGACCTATATTTTATGGGGAAGTGTTTTCTATACTTCCATCAATATTCCTTATGGATCTATGGCATCAGCGATGACAGAAAAACCTGATGAGCGCACGGCGCTTTCCACTTACCGTTCGATCGGAGCGACGCTGGCGAGTCTGGTGATTGGCGTGGTGACGCCGCTTGTGATCTACACAAAAGATGCTAACGGAAATCAGGTGATCCGCGGAGGAAATGTCTTTACGATCACGGCGGGAGTGTTTTCTGTACTGGCGATCATCTGTTATTTGATTTGTTATCGTATGACAACAGAGCGAGTCAGAGTAGAGAAGGATCCGAATGCAAAACCGATTACACTGGCACAGACGCTGCGGGCGATTTTTGCCAGCCGTTCCCTGCTTGGCATCATCGGCGCAGCCATTTTTCTGCTGCTTGCACAGCTCCTGATCAGTTCCATGAACAATTATCTGTACACGGAATATTTTAAGAATGCAGCCGGAATTTCCCTTTATACATTGATCACTACAGCCATGATGCTGCTGATTGTAGCTCCGGCAAGTGTACCTGTTTCCGGAAAATATGGCAAAAAAGAGGCTGCCACAGCCGGACTTTTCTTATCTGCCGGGATCTATTTTATGATGTATCTGCTGAAAGTTCAGAATCTCTGGATTTTCCTTGCCATGACAGCAGTGGGTTATCTGGGACTGGCATTTTTTAATACCGTCATCTGGGCAAATATCACCGATGTGATTGATCACCAGGAGGTGATCACAGGCTCAAGGGAGGATGGTACAGTCTATGCAGTCTATTCGTTTGCCAGAAAAGTGGGACAGGCTCTGGCGGGGGGAGCCGGCGGCTTTGCGCTGACTCTGATTGGTTATGATGAGAAAGTACAGGTTCAGACAGCGGAGGTAGTCCGGGGAATTTATTCAGTGTCCACACTGATTCCGGCAATCTGCTTTTTGATTGTGGCGCTGATTCTGTGGTTTGTGTATCCGCTGAACAGGAAAAAGGTGGAGGAAAATACACAGATTCTGCAGAAAAAGCATCATTCCTGAGGTTTTTGCCCGAAAGGGTGAAAAATAGAGAAACCGATCCGGTGATTAAGCGGATCAAAACAAAAGCTATATGGAGGTAAGTATGGGGAAAACAAAAGCAAGTGAAAAAGTACGGTATTTCCAGAACCCGGACGGACCGGTGATCGGAGTGACGGCAAGAGAGCCGATCTGTGTGGAGGGTCTGTATTTCCGTGATGTAAATGGAGACGGGGTGCTCTCCTGTGCGGGGGACTGGAGAAAATCTCCGAAGGAGAGAGCGGAAGCTCTGGCAAAAGAGCTCTCTGTGGATGAAAAAATCGGTCTTATTTTCCTTAGCTCCTGGAAAATGGGACTGGAACAGAACAACAAGGATCTGGTGGACGAGACCGGGCTGCTCGATGAGGAGTTCGTTGAGAAAGGTTCCTCGATTTTTGCAGTCGTATCTACCGAAGGAACCACAAAAATGATCAAAAACTGCCATGTCAGAGAATTTATTCTCCGTGCCAATCCAAAACCGGATGAACTGGCAGACTGGATTAACGAGCTGAATCGTGTGGCTGAGGAAGCGGATCATTTTGTACCGGTACTGGTAGTGTCGAATTCACGAAATGAGAATGGCGAGGTTGTATTCGGTATGAACGATGCTTCCGGTGTATTCGCTGCGTGGCCGGGAACCATGGGAATCGCTGCAGCAATCAAGGGAACCGGAGATCTGTCTCTTGTCGATGATTTTGCAGACTGCATCAGAAGAGAATGGGATGCCGTCGGCATGAAAAAGGGCTACATGTATATGGCGGACTGTATGACAGATCCGAGATGGCAGAGAACGTATGGTACCTTCGGGGAAGATCCTGAATTGATCCAGGAGATTTTCCGCCGGCTGATTCCGGGCGTGCAGGGAAGCGATTCAGGTGTTACATCAGATGGTGTTGCCCTGACAGTGAAACACTTCCCGGGAGGCGGTGCCCGTGAGAACGGTTTTGACCCGCATTACAGACAGGGACAGTGGAACGTATATCAGACTCCGGACAGCCTTCAGAAATATCATATCAAGGGCTTCCTTCCGGCGATCGAGAAAAAAGCAGCGTCGATTATGCCTTACTATGCAAAACCGGCAAAGGCAAAGAGTGCGGAGCAGTTTGACCGGAACGGAAATCCTCTGGAATGGATTCCGGTTGGATTTGCATTCAACAGAGCGTTTATCCAGGATATCCTGCGTGATCAGATGGGATTTGAAGGCTATGTGAACAGCGATTCCGGTATTGTGCAGAGAATGGCATGGGGCGTGGAAGAGCTGGAAGTGTGCGAAAGGGTTGCTCTGGCAATCAATACCGGTGTGGATATTATCAGCGGATCCTATGACCTGGAAAGCGCAAGAGAAGCCTACGATCGTGGACAGAATGGTTATTATACGACACAGGGACATCCGGTTCCCGAAGGATACACGCTGGAGCAGATTGTTCTGACGGAGGAGGCTCTGAACCGCGCAGCGGCAAGGACACTGGAAGAGCGTTTTGCACTTGGTGTATTTGAAAATCCGTATCGTGATCCGGCAAAAGCCGTGGAAGTGGTTGCTACCAAAAAGGACTGGGAGGCAGCAGCGGATGTTCATCGCAAATCCGTGGTACTCTTAAAGAACGATGGTGCTCTTCCGGTGAAGGCAGGAGCCAAAGTTTATGTGGAGTGCTTTAACAAGAATCCGGAAGCCGCAGCAAGCGCAACTGTCGAACTGAAAAAAATGGCAGAAGCAGAAAACGTGGAGCTGGTGGAGGACTATGCGCAGGCAGATATGGCAATTCTCTTTGTGACACCAAGTTCCGGAGAATATTTCAATGCTACCAAGGGATATCTGGAACTGGATATCTGCGACGGAAAGGAAGTCTGTGACGTAGACGACGAGGGAAGACCTGCCGATACTACACATCTGGAGACAACACTCTCCGGAGCAGGAAGGATTGCAAAAATCGCGGATACGGTTCATGCAAACGGCGGAAAAGTAATCTCCAGCATCAATTTCACACTGGCATGGGAAGTGGGGAATGTGGAAAAATGTTCCGATACATTGCTGGCCGGTTTCGATACCTATCCGTCAGCAATCATGGATGTGATTTTTGGCAGATTTGCTCCGGTTGGAAAACTTCCGATCACTTTGCCCAAAGATGACAGCGTATTGAAAGTAAATGCGGATGGCGTATGCATATCACCGAACGATGTTCCGGGATATGACAAAGATCAATACATGCCGGAAGAGATGAAGGACGAAAACGGTAAGGCTTATGCATATCGTGACGCCGCAGGAAATTATTACGAGATGGGATTTGGCTTGAACGCTTGACGTGCAGGGCAGTTAGCTGGTAAAATAAGGAAAACGGGCGGTACAGGGTGGTACGATGACGGTACAACTTTGTGCTGCCCTTTTCTATATGGAAAGTGGGGAAACGATATGGATAATCTGGTTGAAATGTTGGATGAGTTGTTGAAATGTGCCAGGATGGATGCAAAGCTCAAAGAAGAGCTGCTGGCAACAAGGCAGGAGAAGAACCCGCTGACTGCTTTCTGTGCAAAATGCCGTGAACTTGGATATCCCGTCTATGATATGGATCTGGCGATGGCGGGCGAGGAGTTTTACGCGGCAATCAAGAGAAGTACCAATGGCGGAGGTGAGAATTCGCCGGTGCTGGAGGGCGAAGATGATTTTTATGAATTGTTTTTTGCTTCTCTGGAAGAAAAATAAAAAAGGCGGTGCAGTCCCCCTCGTGTGATCAGGGACTGCACCGCCTTTTTCCTGCTTATGTTACAGAAGAAGGAATGCTTTACATTGCTTTAGAAATACCGGGCGAGATGTGCTGCCAGGAGAGTGTCGTAATCTCCTTCGAGTTCCTCACTGCGGCCGGCATAGCGCAGATTGGTCTCTACTCCGATAGGTTCATCGGTATCCGCGTATTCCCAGATATGGTAGGAAAGTCCGCGGTGAACAAAATCAATGCTTCCGCAGCCATCTTCTTCTGTGTATGTGTAGGAAATTTTCTTTGCTTTCAGCTGTTTCTGAATTTCCGGCATATGCATGGATATCGCCTCTTTTGCTGCTTGTTATTCTTTCTCACGGATGGAAGCATGGTAATCCTGCAGGGACCGTACCTCCCCGAGTCCGTGGTGTCGTACATTTTTAATGCCGTTGGCAGTGGCTTTTGCTGCAGCGATGGTAGTCATATAAGGAATCTTGGCCTTGATTGCTGCTTTGCGCAGATAGCTGTCGTCGTGGATGCTGTCTTTCCCGATGGGGGAATTAATAATCAGTGAAATCTTGCGGTTGGTAATCAGATCCAGAATGTTAGGTCTTCCCTCATACAGCTTTTTGACTTTCTGCGCTTCAATTCCTGCTTCGCGGATCAAATCATAGGTCCCTTCCGTTGCAAGAATCGTAAAGCCAAGATCGGAAAAACTCTGTGCGACATCGACAACCTCAGCTTTGTCCTTGCGGTTCACGGAGATCAATACCGTACCTTCCAGCGGAAGACACATCTGAGCAGCCTCCTGTGCCCGATAGAAGGCTTCTCCCCAGGAGTGAGACAGTCCGAGCACTTCGCCTGTCGAGCGCATCTCAGGTCCGAGCACGGGATCCACTTCCTGGAACATATTGAACGGGAAGACCGCTTCCTTCACACCGTAATAGGGAATCCTCTGCTCCTTTAGTGACGGAACCGGTGAAGGTCTTCCTGTGATTTCGGAGGTGATGATATCCGTAGCCAGCGGTACCATGCGGATATTGCAGACTTTGGATACCAGCGGAACCGTACGGGAAGCACGTGGATTGGCTTCCAGAACATAGACACGGTTGTTTTCGATGGCATACTGCATATTCATAAGACCCTTGACATGCATCTCTTCTGCAATTTTCCGGGTATATTCTTTGATGAGTTCCACATTTTCCGGTGAAATATGGCGGGAAGGAATGATACATGCGGAATCTCCGGAATGCACTCCGGCAAGTTCAATATGCTCCATGACCGCAGGGACAAAGGCGTGTGTTCCATCACTGATCGCATCAGCTTCGCATTCCATGGCGTGATTCAGGAAACGGTCAATCAGGATCGGACGATCCGGTGTCACACCGACAGCGGCATTCATATAGCCGACCATGCTTTCGTCATCATAGACCACTTCCATACCGCGTCCGCCAAGTACATAAGAAGGACGCACCATAACCGGATATCCGATGTTTGCTGCGATAGAGAGCGCTTCCTCCGCAGTTGTAGCCATTCCGGATTCCGGCATGGGAATTTCCAGCTTTTCCATCATGGCGCGGAACAGATCACGGTCTTCGGCCAGGTCAATGACTGCAGGGGAGGTGCCGAGGATCTTCACACCGTTTTTCTCCAGCTTGGAAGCCAGATTCAGCGGTGTCTGACCGCCAAACTGTGCGATGACTCCAACAGGCTTTTCTTTCCTGTAGATGGAGAGAACATCCTCCAGAGTCAGAGGTTCAAAATACAGTTTATCGGAAGTATCGTAATCTGTGGAAACGGTCTCCGGATTGCAGTTTACGATAATGGTCTCAAAGCCCAGCTTCTTCAGCGCCAGAGATGCGTGAACGCAGCAGTAATCAAATTCGATACCCTGACCGATGCGGTTCGGACCGCCGCCGAGGATCATGACTTTTGGCTTGCCTTCGGACACCGGATTCTTATCCGGTGCGTTGTAAGTAGAGTAGTAGTAAGCACTGTCCTTTGTGCCGCTGACGTGGACGCCTTCCCAGGCTTCCTCTACGCCAAGACTGATCCGGCGATTGCGAACATCATCTTCCGGAATGGAGAGGATCTGGCTTAAATATTTATCAGAGAATCCGTCTTTTTTCGCCTGAATCAACTGTTCATCCGAAGGAAGACTGCCGCTGCATGCTTTGAGGGCTTCTTCCTCTTCCACCAGCTCTTTCATCTGTTCAATAAAGTAGGTTTTTACCTTTGTGATTTCATGGATTTCCTCTACTGTGGCGCCTTTGCGCAGTGCTTCATACATGATAAAATGACGTTCGCTGGAAGGGGTAATCAGCATCTTGAGGAGCTGTTCCTTTGTCTTTGCCGGGAAATCACGGACATTTCCGAGACCGTATCTTCCGGTTTCCAGGCTGCGGATTGCTTTCTGGAATGCTTCTTTGTAGGTCTTTCCGATACTCATAACTTCGCCGACAGCGCGCATCTGCGTTCCGAGTTTATCTTCCACACCTTTGAATTTTTCAAACGCCCAGCGGGCAAACTTGATTACAACGTAATCGCCGTCCGGGACGTATTTGTCGAGGGTGCCGTATTTGCCGCAGGGGATATCTTTTAAGGTAAGACCGGTCGCCAGCATCGCAGATACCAGAGCAATCGGGAAGCCGGTTGCCTTGGAGGCAAGTGCGGAGGAACGGGAAGTTCTCGGGTTGATTTCGATTACAACCACACGGTCGGTGACAGGATCATGAGCGAACTGGACATTGGTTCCGCCGATGACCTGAACCGATTCCACGATCCGATAAGCCTGTTCCTGAAGGCGTTTCTGGCACTCTTCGCTGATGGTCAGCATGGGTGCGGAGCAGAAAGAATCTCCGGTATGGACGCCGAGCGGGTCAATGTTTTCGATAAAGCAGACGGTGATCATATTGTTGTCCGCATCGCGAACCACTTCCAGTTCCAGCTCTTCCCAGCCAAGGATGGATTCCTCCACGAGAACCTGTCCCACCAGAGAGGCCTGAAGACCTCTGGCACAGACGGTTTTCAGCTCTTCTACATTATAGACCAGTCCGCCGCCGGCGCCGCCCATCGTATAGGCTGGACGGAGAACAACCGGATAACCGAGCCGGTCTGCGATGGCAAGGGCTTCCTCCACACTGTAGGCAACTTCGCTTCTTGCCATCTCAATGCCGATTTTGTTCATGGCTTCCTTAAATTCGATTCGGTCTTCACCGCGCTCAATGGCATCCACCTGTACACCGATGACTTTGACCTGATATTTGTCAAGGATTCCTTTTTTGGAAAGCTCGGCACAGAGGTTGAGACCGGACTGACCGCCAAGATTTGGCAGCAGGGCATCGGGACGTTCTTTTGCAATAATCTGCTCGAGCCGATCCGCGTTGAGCGGTTCGATGTAAGTAACGTCTGCAGTTTCCGGGTCGGTCATAATTGTTGCCGGATTGGAATTGACCAGAACAATTTCGTACCCCAGTTTTTTCAATGCCTTACAGGCCTGAGTGCCGGAATAATCAAATTCACATGCCTGACCGATCACAATCGGACCAGAGCCGATGATAAGTACTTTGTGAATATCTGTTCTTTGTGACATGATATGTCCTCCTGATAGTTTTCTCCCTTAAGTAACGGTATTGCTTAACAATTCCTTTCCTCATTATATCGGAAAGAGGGTATTTACGGAAAGAGAAAACACATAGGAAAATGATCTTTGTGCAATGTGATGTAAAAAAAGAGTAAAATTTGATGAAATTTGACGAGATGTGAAAGACTTGCCAGCGATATTTTCTAAAACGCAACCAATGACAGGAGGGGGGTGTTGTGATATACTGTTACCATTGCAGAAGTACGAAAAGAAAAAGCCGTTTCCGGAAGCGAATCAGGAAAGCAGGGGCTTTTGGAAAGGAGGTTACATGGAACTACTTCAGAGTATATTGAATATTTTTGCTGAATATGCGATTCTGCTGTTTGAATATGTGGGAGTCGGTATTATTGCGATTGCCGGTATCAAAGGCCTTGTCAATTATGTGACGCGAAAGCCTGAGACAAGGCTGGAACTTGCTAAGGGTCTGGCTATGGGACTGGAGTTTAAGCTTGGCAGCGAGATTCTTCGAACGGTTGTTGTGCGTGAAATGACAGAGATTCTGTTTGTGGCGGGAATCATTGTACTGCGTGCAGTGCTTACGGTGCTGATCCACTGGGAGATTAAGAACGAAGAGACCCAGAGCAGTATCTGAATGTGCAGGCATGAACTGCCGCTTTTCGGGCTGCATATTTGGGATCAATTCGGGATAGAATATATTACAATGTTCAAATTGGCAATTGAAATTTAGCAGAATATGTATTAAAATAAAAAATGATATCAATAAATCGAGGGCGTGAAAAATATGTCAGGTGTAAGCAACAACACACAATATTTTAAAGTAAAAACAGAACCAGAGATTCAGGTCAAGGAAGTGCTGAAGACAGTCTACAATGCAATGGCAGAGAAAGGGTATAATCCTGTCAATCAGATTGTCGGTTATATCATGTCCGGTGACCCGACCTATATCACGAGCTATAAGGGTGCACGGAGCATGATTATGAAGGTAGAGCGTGATGAGCTGGTTGAGGAACTGCTCAAAGAGTACATCAAAAATGAGTCCTGGAAATGAGCGTAGTCAGTCATGAGAATAATGGGATTGGATTACGGATCAAAAACAGTAGGGGTGGCAGTCAGTGATCCTTTGGGGTTCACTGCCCAGGGAGTGGAAATTATCCGCAGAAAATCGGAGAATAAGCTGCGTCAGACGCTGGCAAGAATTGATGAACTGATCAGAGAATACGGCGTTGAGATGCTTGTTCTTGGATTACCGAAACACATGAATAATGATATGGGAGAGCGGGCCAATAAGTCACTGGAGTTTCAGGAAATACTGAAGAAACGGACAGGCCTGCCTGTTGTCATGTGGGATGAGCGATTGACTACAGTGGAAGCAGACCGGACCATGATGGACGCAGGAATTCGAAGAGAACATCGAAAAGAGTATGTGGATATGCTTGCAGCGGTGTTTATTCTGCAGGGGTATCTGGATTATCTTGCCAATCAGAAGGCGGAAGAGTAATTGGATAAGGGAATATTGTATGGAGAAAATAATTTTTACTGCAGATGATGGAAGCAGTGTAGAGTTTTACGTGGAGGAACAGACCAGAATTAACGGGACAAATTATCTTCTGGTATCGGACTCTGCGGAAGATGAGGCGAATGCCTACATCCTGAAAGATATCTCAGAGGATTCACAGGCAGAGGGAGAATACGTTATGGTGGAGGACGATGTGGAGTTCGATGCTGTATCCGGCGTATTTGCTTCTATGCTTGAGGGAGACGCAGAGATTACATTTTAATACTCAGAATGAAATTGCGCGGAGGTGCTAGTTGAAAAAGAATAGTGCAAGTAAGTTAAAAATCATTCCGCTCGGAGGTCTTGAACAGATCGGAATGAACATTACCGTTTTTGAATATGAGGACAGCATTGTCATTGTCGACTGTGGTCTTGCTTTTCCGGAAGATGATATGTTGGGAATTGATCTGGTAATTCCGGATGTGACCTATCTGAAAGAAAATATTGATAAGGTAAAAGGCTTTGTAATTACCCACGGACATGAGGATCATATCGGTGCGCTGCCCTATATCCTCAAGGATATCAATGTGCCGATTTACGCCACAAAACTGACGATCGGCCTGATTGAGAATAAGTTAAAAGAGCATAATCTGCTTAGAAATACCAAGAGAAAAATTATCAAGCACGGACAGTCCATTAACCTGGGCGCATTCCGGATTGAATTTATAAAGACAAATCACAGTATTGCAGATGCCGCTGCGCTGGCGATTTATTCACCGGCAGGTATTGTGGTTCATACAGGAGACTTTAAGGTGGATTACACACCGGTCTTTGGCGATGCGATTGATCTGCAGAGATTTGCGGAGATCGGAAAGAAGGGTGTACTGGCGCTGATGTGTGACAGTACCAATGCGGAACGCCAGGGCTTTACCATGTCAGAGCGTACCGTTGGACGAACCTTTGACAATTTGTTTTCCGAGCATCGGGATTCGAGAATCATTATTGCAACCTTTGCTTCCAATGTGGACCGTGTACAGCAGATTATCAATTCCGCCTACAAATACGGCCGCAAGGTTGTGATTGAAGGCCGCAGCATGGTAAATGTGATTTCCACAGCTCAGGAGCTGGGATATATCAATA
>JALEOU010000070.1 GCA_022766945.1 Fusicatenibacter sp.
ATGATGTATTTCCATTTGTTCATGCTCCAGTCTTTCTGCAGCCGCTTTTTCAGGGGAACTTGACCGGCCTTTTTTGCAGTATTTGCTTTCATAAGAGTTCTCCTTTCCAGGTAGACTTAACAATTTCGGCAGTGGAAAGCATAAGCCTTCCACTGCCGTTAAAAGGCTGAACATCATACTGAACGATATCAGTTTTAAGACTTTTTGATATCTGTTTCAGTAAAGCGATACTCAGGCAGTCATTTCATTAACGAGCCAGATATCTGTCATATGCAGCCTGACGGATCTCAAGGATACGGCTCAGATTATAGGTTTCCAGATCAGACAGATATTTCTCCCAAACTGCATCGTCATCAATATCTTTGGAACCGTTCAGGAAAGATGCATAGCTCTCAGCTACATAAGTCTTCAGGTTCTGTCCGATCTCATCGAGCTCATCTGCTTCCTCTGTAGTGAAGGTGATACCAACCGGATATTTCCATCCGCCTGTTACTGCCAGATTCTTTTCCTCATCATCGTAAATATAATACCAGGTATTATTTGCTTCGATTGCTGTCTGGCTGTTCTTCTGATACAGAAGATTGGTTGCCTGGATACAAGCACTTCCCCAGGTCGCACCGTTGTACTTGGTCATCGGGTCTGTATCCGGATCGTCTTTTACAAGGCTGGTGAACTGCGGAACACCATTCTCATCGTATTCCCAGGATTCTCCTTCCGTACCATAGTTCCAGTACAGGAATCCTTCGTCTGTGTATGCATAGTTCAGCATCTGCAGACAGGTCTTCATGGTTTCTTCATCTGCGGTTTTCGCAATAACATAAGTCTGAGTACCGATTCCCATGCCGCCGAATACGCAGGAAAGTGTTCCATCATCACCGGTCGGATACGGGATACCAATCCAAACTTCCTCTTTACCGGCTGCTACACGCTCGCTGTTCCAGATATTTACCTGACCCATGGATGTAACAGAGATACCGCACTTGTCATTATGAATCTTATCTTTGATTGTGGTGTCATCCTCAGTCAGGATATCCTGATCCATCAGACCCTCTTCCCACAGCTTGTTCTGCCAGCTTACGTAATCTCGCCACTCATCTTCTGCCTGGCCAAATCCAACAACACCGTCTTTTACATACCAGTCATAGGATCCAACATTATAGTTTCCATAAGCGCCAAATGCGCCGCTCAGGCCTGTATCATAATATCTGGAATATGCTGCGTTAAAGGTGGCACCGTATTTCTCATTGAATACACGGATTACATTCTCAAACTCGGAAATTGTTTTTGGGATCTCCAGTCCGCACTCATCCAGCCAGTCTTTACGTACAACCGGTCCAAGGTAGGAGTCATTCCATCCGCCGTCCTCACGGAAGAAACCGAATGCATAATAGCGTCCGCTGTCATCCTTCATTGCCTTGTCATATGCTGGATTCGTCTGCAGGAATGCATAATAATCCGGCGCATACTGCTGGATATAATCTGTCAGATCCCAGATAATCTCATCATCCATATACTGGGTAGCATTATTCATAATATAAATACCCAGAATATTCGGCAGACTGCCCGGGTCAGCCATCAAAGTAGAAGTAAACGTAGATGCATCAGAACCTGTGGTAGGGAAGCTCCAGTCGATCGTTACGCCAAGTCTCTCTGCAAGACCAATATGGAACGGAGATTCGGAAGCATCTTTAAACTTCTCATGAGGAGTTAAATTACTCTCTGTATACCAGGAAACTTCTGATACCGCATTCTCCAGCGGATATTTGATACTTCCAGGTTCTGCAGTAACTACTTCATCCTTGCTCTCAGAACCGCTCGACTCAACCGTCTCGGATTTTCCGCTGGACGCTGATGACGATGATCCGTCTGATCCACCACAGCCCGCAAGCATCGATGCTGCCAGTACTGTGGTCCCAAGGACACTTACCAGTTTTTTCCATCTTTTCTTCATTCGTTTTTCCTCCTTTTGTGTTCCTACATCAGAGCGGCAGACAGGTAATTATCCCCCAGTACACTGTCAAGCAATCGCTACGCCGCACAGAATGTAAATGATTCGTATGCATCCTACATTTCCCATCTTCTCCAGGCGGGTACAACTGCACCTGCCAATTATACCAGGCCCGGAATTATGGCCAATATTATGTATTGTGCTTACTAATTGTATTAATTATAATTCATTAATCGTACATATTGTACAATCATTTTCTCCAATCAATCGGCAAAAACGAAACTCTTTTGTGTTTTTGCTATATTTTTAACAAATATCTCTCAATCTTTTGTATAGTATCACCGTTCTTGATTTCTTTCTTCAATATTCATATCTGTTTTTTCGGCGAAATAATACAGCAAAAGGACCTGTAGGATGCTGTAAGTATCGATACATTTTTGCATCTCATAGGTCCTTCTATTATCAAATCATATTTTCCGTCTTAACCTGCCCAGGTGTCATACCAGTATATTTCTTAAAAGTCCGAATGAAGGTTGTATTATCACTGAATCCAACTTTTTCTCCCGCCTTTACCACACTGACACCTTTCATAAGTAATTTCTCCGCCTCACGTACGCGTACCTGAGCAATCACCTCAAGTAGTCTCTTCCCGGTTTCCTGGCGATAAATTGCAGACAAATAGTTGGGCGACATGTGAAAATGTTCACCGGTCTTTGCAATATTCAGATTCGGATCACTGTAATTTTGTGAAATATACTCCATAATTTCCTGGCACAAATGCCGGTTTCTGTTTTTCTCATCTTCCGGATATTCCTGTCCGATCTTCCAGGCAATTTCTTCAAACTTATTTCGTATTTCTTCCAGTTTACATCTGAAAAGCTCCTCCTCGGAGCACATACTCTCATCCCACGAAAAGCATCCCCCCATCAGTTCCTGCCCTGCATTTTCCCGCTCCCACATATCTTCCAACAGCTTAGCATCAAACTGTCCGGTTTTCTCAGCCGCTCGCAGCAATGTTCCCCGGAGACAATAAAGAAGACATCTGGACATTTCCGAAGAAAGTCTGCGTTCCAAAAAATTCGTGTCCAATACCTTATTTATTTCAGAAACAGCACGCGGTACATTATGGGAAACCAGCGCTGCGATAATCTTATCCTCCTGTTCTCTCGGGTATTCAAACCATTCATATGTTGTATCTTTGTTCTCCATGTCGCTTTTTTTTGCTTCCTTTTTTGCTTGCCTGACTTTATGCGTTTCCAAATGTGACATATCATCCCATTATTGTAGTAGTATATATAAAAAGCGGCAAAAAAACAACCTTTTTCATCAAAAAAGCCAGTCTTCTCTGTTTTTTACGCAAAAAAGCCTGGCTTTTTCTCCGATTTTACCAATCAAAACTATGCCTATTTCACTTACATAGTTCGTTTTTTCAGCAATTCCTATCTGTCCCGAAAAGTCACCCTTTGACAGCGCCGATCATAACGCCCTTTACAAAGTACTTCTGTACAAACGGATAAATACAGAGTACCGGAACCGTTGTCAGAATAATCGTGGAGTATTTGATTGCCTCTGCAAACTGGTTTACCTGGTCGTTCTCCGCTGCTGCTGAATTCAGCACGTTGGAG